>CAWUJQ010000033.1:0-23180 GCA_963922445.1 uncultured bacterium | reverse complement strand
CAATGGGCAAGGCTGTCATCTCAGTCTTGTTGCCCTATTTCCGATACAATCTAATAGATCAACAGGCTGAACAGCGGCAAAATCGCGGCAATCACCGCCCCTCGGTACAAGCCCACAACGTACAGCAGCCACATGCCAACCACACTCAAGAAAATCGTGAACGGCAGCAGAAACATGCCAATCACGCGCAGCCACTGGAATGTGACCAGCAGGCCGCTGTCGTCGGTGGTAAAGCTGAGTTCGAGGTTGTTGCCAATCGACGGAATCAACACGATAAGCCAGATAACGGTGCTGGCCACAAGGGCGATGAGAACAGCGCGTTTGGTGGGCAACGGTCGGCCTTTCGGGTGCAAGGTTAACCATTGGATTGTACCGCAACCGCGCCCGAACACGATACGCCATTGCTAGAACAAGTTTGCTGAACGATAATGAGCCGTCTCTAGGATAGGGCTGCACGGTATGTCAGACGAACACGACGATTACATCGAATTCACAGTCGAAAGCACCGGGGAACGGCTGGATAAGCTCATCATTGAACAGGTGGATGACCTGTCACGCTCGCAAATCCAGGCGATGATTAAAGATGGGCAGGTCACGGTAGATGGCAAGCACGTCAAGGCCGGGATTAAGCTGCGCGGCGGCGAAGTGGTACGCGTGCTGCTGCCCGAACCTGAGCCAGAAACGGATGAGATCATACCCGAAGAAATGCCGCTCAATTTCGTCTACGAGGATGAAGATGTGGCGGTGATTGAAAAACCAGCCGGGCTGGTGGTGCATCCTGGTGTGGGCAACGAACAGGGCACGCTGGTCAATGCGCTGGTGGCCCGCTACCCAAAGCTGATGGACACTGAGCGTAAGGGCATCGTTCATCGGCTGGACAAAGACACCAGCGGCCTGATGGTCATTGGCTTGAACCAGGCCGCCATTGAAGACCTGATGACGCAGTTCAAAGAGCGCTCTGTGGATAAGGTTTACACCGCGCTCACGGAACGGCCACCGCGCACGACAAGCGGTGTGATTGACGCGCCGATAGGCCGCGACCCCAAGCAGCGCAAACGCATGGCCGTCGTCCGCGATGGTAAGTCCGCGTTGACGGAGTTCGAAGTGATTGAGCAGGAACTCCAGGAAGAGCGGGCGCTGCTGCGCTGCAAGATTCACACCGGGCGCACCCATCAGATTCGTGTGCATCTGGCGTTTATCGGCGCGCCCATCGTCGGGGATACCGTCTACGGCTATCGCAAGCAGCGTGTGAAGCTGAAGCGGCTGTTTTTGCACGCGTCCGAACTCGGCTTTTACCATCCCACACGCGGCAAAATGCTCACGTTCCAGTCGGATTTGCCCGTGGGCCTGCAAAACATCCTGGAGAAACTGCGTATTAAATAGGCTGTGGCCGATTGCCGTGCGCGATAAACGCACACCCGCTAAAATAGACCCGATCTGCAATAAACTACCCAAACGAAGGAACCCCTCATGCGTGAAATTACGGTTGCCACCGTCCAGATGAAACCGCAACTGGGCGAGATGGAAGAAAACCTCGTCAAGATGTCTGACATGATTAACAAAATCGCCTCGCAGCAGCGCGTTGACCTCATCGTCTTCCCAGAGTTGGTCACCAGCGGCTTTGAACTAGGCGTGCGCTTCACAGAACTGGCGCAGCGCGTCCCTGGCCCCACCGTCAACCTGATGGCGCAGCGCGCCAACGAACACGGCGTGTACATCGCGTTTGGCATGGTCACCAAAGAAAAAGTCGAGAGCGTGCTGTACAACTCCGGCGTGCTGGTTGGCCCAGAAGGCGACCTTGTCGAAACGTACAACAAAATCCACCTGCGTGGTGAAGAGCGCATGGCCTTCCGTGAGGGCATCAAAATCCCGATTGTGGACGTGCCTGACTTAGGTTCTATTGGCATGATGGTGGGCTATGACCTAGCATACCCTGAAGTATCGCGCAGCCTGGCCCTGGACGGTGCCGAACTCCTCATTGTGATGGCCAACTGGGAAGCGGCCAACATTGACGAGTGGAAGACCTATGCCCGTGCCCGTGCCTACGAGAACAGCGTGTATGTGGTGGCCACCAACCGCGTCGGCGAAGACGTGACCATGACGTTTGGCGGGGACAGCATGATTATTGGCCCGCGTGGGCAAATTTACGCGTCTATGGCCGACGAAACCGACCCGGATACCGGCGAACCGATGGAAGGCTTTGTCGTCGCCCGTATCGACCTGGACGAAGTGCGCAAGTTCCGTGAGGAATACCAGTTTATGCAAACACGCCAGCCGGCCACCTACCGCACCATCGTTAAAAAATACTAGTTCGCTAGTGGGGGAGTAGCCGCCCGTGTCCAGCAAAAGCATTATGATGAGCGTGATCGCACCGCTTGATGACCGCAGTTACGAGCAAGTGGAAGCGCTGCGCATGGAGTTAAACAAGGAAACGGGCGCAACCTACACCACTGTGCAGCCGCACATCACGCTGCACGCGGCAGAAAACTACTGGAACTTGAGCGCGGTTATTGACGCGCTGGACTCGCTCCTGCGTACCATTTCGCCGTTCCGGGTGCGCACGGCCAGCCTGGGTGTATATACCGGAGATTTGCCCGTGTTGGTGCTGCCCGTGCTGCAAAGCAGCCCGCTCAGCAGCCTGCAATCGGCAGTGAACCGGGTGGTTAGCCCGCACTGCCAACCGCTTTCCCACACCTACGAGCCGAACTACTGGCTGCCCTACGTCACGGTGCTGCACAAACCCTCCCCGACGGCGCTAGGCAAATCTGTGGAGTACCTGGCGTGGCGCAAGCTCGAACTCAACATCAGTATCAACCGTATCCGGCTTGACCAGCGTATTGGCAGTGAGTTCCGCACGTTGTACGAGCGGCAATTTGGCAGCGTTGGCATGTCACCCAAAGGCTAATCGGCACTATGCGCCCATCTGAACGAACCACCCCAACCCTGACCATCGCCGCCTATGTGCTGGTCGTTGTGGCCATCATCGGCACGGCGATATTGCTCCTGCTGCGGCGACCGCAACCCGTGCAAATCGAAATCCAACCGCCCGTGCCAACGGATACCCCTCCGCCGACCGCCACACCCGAACCCTACACCATCTACGTGACAGGGGCCGTCGCGCAGCCGGGGTCCGTGCTGCTGCTCCCGTGGGACAGCCGGGTGCAAGATGCGATCAATGCGGCAGGTGGGGCGCTCCCCAACGCGGATATGACCCGCGTCAACCTTGCTGACACGCTCCGGGATGGCGACCAGGTGCATGTCCCGGCTGTGGGTGAGCTTCCGGGGAGTGCGGGGGCGGGTGTGGTGGATTCCAATGCAGACACGGCGGAGCAGTTGGGCTTAGCGACGCCCAGCGGCGGCAACCTGATTAACATCAACACGGCGTCAGTGGCAGAACTCGAAACGCTGCCAGGGATTGGCCCGGCCATTGCCGGACGGATTGTGGCTTTTCGTGAGGAGAACGGCCCGTTCAGTGATGCGGAGTCGCTCACGGCGGTGAGTGGCATTGGCCCGTCCACGGTGGAGGAGATTGCGGGGTTGGTGTCGTTTGGGGTGCCGTAGCGGTTCATGAAGGGCATGTAGGGACGCAGCCCGCTGCGTCCGCTGAGAATTACGCCACACACTTAATCTCTCAACGTGTATAATCTGACCTGTCCAGGTAGGCCAGATGGTCGCGCCCCGGTTCGCCGGGGTGAGGAAAGTCCCCACTCCACAGGGCACGGTGCTGGCTAACGGCCAGGCGGGGTAACCCGACAGCTAGTGCAACAGAAAACAAACCGCCTCGCCATTGTGCGAGGTAAGGGTGAAACGGTGGTGTAAAAGACCACCAGCGCCTCTGGTGACAGGGGCGGCTGGCAAACCTCACCGGGAGCAAGGCGAAGCAGGCGTTATAGGGGCGGCCCGTCCCGTTGAAGCGCCGGGTACGCTGCACCGAGGCGGCTGGCAACAGCCGTCCCAGATAGATGACCATCCGCGACAGAATGGGGCTTATGTCCTGCCTGGGCACTTCTACTCAAAAAGCCGCCACCTTGTAGCGGCTCTTGTTTTTTTGCAATGTATTCCCGCTACAAGGTGGCGGCTAGTCTTTGTGTACAAGGGGATGATTGCCCATTAAATCTTGCAGACTGCCCGGTGACGTGTGAACGTAAAGCTCAGTCGTGCGAGTAGAGATGTGACCTAACCACTCGCGCAATTCAAAAACGTGCATCTGACCTGCAAGGTTGCTGGCGACGGTATGCCGTAGCCAATGCGGGGTGATGTGTGGCTCAAGGCGACAGCGTTCAAGATGTTCGTTGAAGGCGTTGTAGTAGGGATTTTTTGACCAGTACTCACCTTCTTTGCCCCGTAACAGGTAGTCGTCAGGCTGGCGCTCCCACATGAGCTTTTTCACGTCATCAATCAACGTAGGTGGGAGTGGCAAGCGCCGCTGATTCCCGCCCTTGCCCTCGGCAATGACGATGGTCTGTGACTCTAGCTCAATATCCTGCACACGAATGCCGCGCAGTTCAGATGAGCGGATACCGAGCCAAGCCAGCAAGCCCCACGCTACGGTGTCTCTGATCGTGTCGGCTGGCGTGGTTGCAAAGCGACGCCATTCATCAGCGGTCAGTAATTTTCGATGAACCTTGCGTCGCCTCTTCGGTGCCAACCTTTGGGCATGGCGGGATAGATTATCTGAGACGATACCGTTCAAAATCTGGAACTCATAGAATGTACTTAACGCGTGTAGTTTGCGGCGGATGGTCGTTACCTTCCAGCCGTCTCGTTTCATCGCACGCATGAAATCACGGATGTCAACAAGCGTTATCTTCGCAAATGATTTCCCGCCAACAGATTCATGGATTTGCAGCAAGTCAAGGTGATATACGCGAACTGTTTGCGGCTGCAATTGCCGCTCATCTTCAAGGTGTTCTAAGAACTCTGGGAGTAGATCAACAATGGTGGTCATAGTGAGGGCGGGAAGAACCCGCCCATACTCCTATCGTTTAAAAGGGAATGTCGTTGCTGTCATCGGGCATTTGGCCGCTGGGAGATGTTGCGCCCTCGTAAACATCGTCCCCCTTCGGACTTAGGAAGCGCACGGTGTTCGCTGTGACTTCCAGGCTGGCGCGGGGCGCTCCGTCTCTGCCTGTGTAAACGGACGCTTTCACGCCATCGGCTTCAACCAATACCATCTTGCCTTGGCTGACGTACTGGGCAACAACTTCCGCCTGACGCCGCCAGCAAGCTACCCGGTACCAAGTCGCCTCTTCACGCTTGCTGCCGTCTGCTGCCGTCCACTGCTTGTTGACGGCTACTGAGAAGTTGACGACGGCAATACCTTCCTGGGTGTAGCGCAGTTCTCCGATGTTGCCGACGTGTCCAACGATGGTCAATTTCTGATAGCTCATGATCTACTCCAATGTCATGTTTGGGCGGTAAAAGAGTGCGACACTGTAGTGCCCGTAGTAACCCAGGCACCCCACTTCGTGATTGGCTTCCAGCTTTTGCAGGCGATAACGTACCCTACCCTTAAGCCGTTGAAACTCATGATGCGGCATGTACTTGTTATCAATGACCGCTTTTGCAATCGCTTCAGTCGTCATTGGATACTTCATTCCGGCAATGATCGTGCGCACCTTGTTTGCAAGATCATCATTGATTGCTTTGTTTTTCATGGTGATATTTCCTTATTTCGTCTAAATTTCTCAACTTACGACGGTGGTACCATGCCCGTTTACGTGCTTTGTCGTCTGGGTACTTTCGGGGACGGCCCAACCTTGGAGAGTGTTCCCAGAACTCTCGGCGTTCAGGGCTATGCCTTTTTTTGACAGGATACGAATGAGGATTTCACGTTCGGCTTGTTGCTGGGCTTCAACAACAGCCGCATGGCGTTCCTCTTGCCAGCGTTCCAAATCAGGCGATGCGCCGCTCTCCAATTGGCCACGTCGCTCTACCAACTCGTAGTAGTATTCGCTGGCGCGCCCATAGGCGTAGGCGACAATGGCTTGCGCCAACAGAACGATCACTACGGCTGCCACTAAACCAGATAGCCAAGTTAGCATTTCCAGCAAGGTGCTATCACGGAAGATGGCCACAAAACCCGCACGCCAGTTCCCTTGCTGGCGTTCGATAGTCTCGGTCATTGAACCACCAATGGCCAAAAACAGGATAGACGCTGTGAGTGCAGCTTGCAGCCGCTCCAAGCGCAGTGCAGGCGATTTGGGCATCGGTGACCAGTTATCGCCTACGCCAAATACATAGCCCATGCGACGGGCAAACAGACGGAAACTGAATTGATAGCCCGTTGCCCGTTGGTAGTCCGACGCGGCGTGCCGATGCTGAATCGCCAATTCAACAAAGGCGTTGCCGATAACCAAGATATACGCCACGATGTAGGCCAGATAATCGTGAACCTCGAACAAAGCCACCCCATAGCGAACCCTTTCGGCTTCTGCGAATACCAGAAATACCAACAGGAAAGGCAAGGATGCAGGAATCATCGCCTGTGTAAGTGTCGTCAGGGTGTTGCCTACATCGCTGATGAAATTGACAACAGCGGGCACACCTAACAACATGCGCTCCAATGTCCCGACTTCCTGTTGTGCTTCCGATGGTCGGAACGGCTCAAACTGCTGTTCCACGATTCGCCCCGCTTGCTCTTGCGTTTCTGCAATCGTTCGGCGCTCATTTTCCGTCAGTAGCTTGCCATTTTCAGCAAGTATATTTCTCAGTTGCTCGTTGTTTTGCAATTTATCCTCCTTAAAATGGAACGTCGTTCAGGTCCATGGTTTCAACCAGCAGCTTGACGCCGAGCCAGCCGCGCTGGTTATCCTGCTTGGCCGATTTCAAACCCAGCCGCTTCCAATCACGGGCGACCGCCGCCTGTGATTTGGGATAGGTGCCGTTCTCTTTAGACCACTCTTTGTAACGCTTGTAGAGTTCAGCCGTTTGCGTGAAAGCATCGGCATCCTTCAGGCTGCAATAGCGGCTATTGAGGAACTGCCGTTCAGTATCATTGCGATACCGCCAATCATTGTTAGCTTCGATAACTTGTTGGGGCGGTTCAAAGTAGCCACGCTCTCGCAGCCGCGTTAGCCCTTCCATTGCCCACGCGAAGATACCCGCCTGTTCCTTCTGTAACTTCTGTGGCAGATAAATATCAGGCTCGGTGACCACCTTGCGAAACGGCACCACATGCACACGCCGGAATACACCCCGCGAACGATCTTTCACACGCGGTAGGCTGTTCATCGCCCCAACCACGCTACAAATCGGCTGGAACTTAAACGGGCGTCCGTGCGGGAGGCGGGCATAAACCAAGTCAGATGACAACAACCGTTTGAATGCGGCTTCTGGAAAGGTGGCGTTGTCTTCAAACTCGCTCACCACAGCCAATCGCACATCCACAAGCGATGCCATCTGGTATTCATTGAACGTCTCCAAGTCAATCGGCATGGTGCTATGAATCATGCCTTGCAGCACTTCAATGATTGTGCTTTTTCCGGTACCGCCTTCTCCGTAGAAGAAGAAGGCGGCCTGCATTCTGTTGTCCCCCCAGAAGCAATACCCCATTGCTTCCTGAACAAATTCGATTAGGTCATAATCCGTCGTGCCGTCAGGATGAACCAATATCGCGCTCAACGTTTCCCACCATTTGTGATAGTGCGCATCAGGGTCATAGTCGAATGCCAGCCCGTGCCGAAAGTAGTTCTCCGGACGGTGTGCATGTAACTTGCCCGTGCGCACGTTGTAAACGCCGTTGCGTAGCGGGATAAGGTCAGCATTGCTAGGGAGTTCGTCGGTTTCCGGTAAGTAGCTCTCGCAGTATTCAAGGATGGATTTGATCTTGGCGGGTGTGACGGACACCTTGCGCCGCCGATACCGCTTGAGATGCAACCCCATCGTTCGCTTGATTTCCCGTTCGCACTCCGTCCAAAATCCCGTTTCAGGATCGTAGGTGTGCCACTCGCCACGAAGTAGCGCGTAGTTATCCCGGTGCAGGTCAACGAAAGTATCACCAATGAAGGCGTCATCAATGACCTTGGGAGCGTCAAGCTGGGCGAGTTCTTCAGTTACGGCGTCCATGATTCGCTTCCGGGATGCTCACGGGCTTAGCAGAGCCAGCCCGCCAGCCACTCATTAAAGTTGCCAATGTTGCCCGCTCTCCGTCCCGATTCGTCAGATGTGACGCCGCTGCCATGATTTGCGCCCGCACCGTTACGGCGTCTAAGCCGCTGGCGGGATTGGCGGCAATGCGGGCCAAACGGTACGCCACGGCATTTAGCACATTGTTGGCATTGCCCTTACGGGCGCTGCGCAGGTTGGCAAGCTCACGATCTACAGCCGCCATGACCCACCGGGGATTGCTACCGTTTGGAACGGGTGTTGATGAGCGCGGCACGGGTATGTGCGCTGGCTGTGAGCGCTGCTGTATCCAACGGCGCACCGGGTCTAGGTTATCCAGCACCTTGACGGGCAGTGAGTACAGCACTTTATACCTGCGTCCGGACGGGTGACGGCTGGGCGGGGCCACGGTGTACATGCCCTCGCTCCGGAGTTCATAACCGGAGATACGGATGGGCTTAGTTGGTTTGACCGTGCGATAGTAGAGATGCTGGCCCACACCGCTACCCGATGTCATCGTGAGTGTGTCGAGCAAGGTAGGCCACACTGACCGGAACGTTGCTACGGCGTCTTCACCGTCAAGGTCAACGATCACAAGGTTGTGCGAGACAACGCCGCCGATGACCGCCAGCCCGTAACCGCCATTGCTGAACCAAGCATGGGCTTCAGCTTGGCTGGCAAGGCGCTGCTGATAACCTTGCCACGACACGATAGCAGGCCGCTTGCCTGTGACCGGAATCACCGACACACCCGACTGCAACAGCGCGCCTGCTACATCAGCTACATAGTTGTGATTGAAGGCGTAATGGATGCTCATTTCACATCACCCTCATGTTTGGGGAGTGACAGATAGGAGAACTCATCATCGGCGTACAGAGCCAACCAATCACTAACGGCCTTGCGCATGGCTTCAGCGTCAACGCCCAACTCCAACAGGGCACCCAACGCACATTGCCACTTGCCAGGGTATTGACTGATGGCATAGTTGCCACCAAAGCGCTGAAAGCTGTGATAGAGCTTGCCCTGTTGTGAAAGACGCGGCTTAACGATGAACGAGTGATGACGGGTAACCAGCATAAGCGATTCACCGGACTGTGCGATGTAGATGCCCCGTTCGCCCCTTTCGTGGGCAGCCAGCGCGTACACGTCGGCAAACTCATAGGCGACGTACTCGGCGTGCAGCGGCTTCAAGTCGTGAATCATGCGGGTCAACTCTTGTGACTTGAGCCACTCCCAGCGGTTGTCGTAAGCCTCATACTCCGCTTCGGACTCATCTTCATAGTAATCTTCGTAGTCGTTCATCGCTTCAACGCCTCCAATTCAGCGTGATACCATGAGAAGTCATAGTCTGGGCGGATGTAGTAAAGGCAATCGCCTGACGGCTTGACTTTCAAACACAGCAAGTTTTCAATCACCGCGCTGATGTCATCGAATTCGTAGCCGTCCTCAAGCTTGTTGAGCAGCGGTGCAAGATAGTACGGGTCACATTGAGATTGGCCCATGTGACGAACCAACACCTTTTCGATGCGCTCTTGTTCGGACATCAGCCCACCTCCAACGAGAGATCATGCAAACTCTGGCGATAGACCGCGTACTTGCCTTTGTAGTCCTGGGGGTGCGTGGGGATTTTAATCGTGGTGATTGTGCCGAGTTCATCGGATGGAATGACGAACGGCACCACACGCCCCGACTTCAACACGGCCAGCAGAATCACAACGTCGCTGTAGGCCACGTCGGTACGCACGCCTACACCTGACCGTGACTTGCGCCGCAAGCAGAATGCCCAACGACCGTTCCCGTTGCGGCGGGCCGTCTTCACTTCCACGCGGATAATCTCACCCGTATCGGGGTCAATAACGTGCAGGTCACCGCGCCGCTCGGCAGCTTGTGTAAACGAAACTTGGTAGCCCGCTTCCTCCAACAGTTGAGCGGCAATCTGCTCACCATACAGCCCGACTGAATGCGCCTTGGGATTCGACAGCATCTCGCGGAAGTCCATGAGTGCGGGTTGAAGGGGACTGTTAATCATCGTCACCCTCCAACAGTGCGTAGCGCTCACCTTCAAATACGCCCGCCATGTACGTGAGGCCATTGATGACTCCGAAAAAGACACCATAAATGGCAGCACTCAAACCGGGCGACATGACAAGCGAATCGGAACCCGAAAGTAACGACATCGAAAACGCAAATATCTCTACTGCCGTGAATAGAGCAAAGGCGAGTCCAATCAAAACGGCGCGCAGCGAACGATAGGAGAGATTAAACATCACGGCCCCCCAACGTCTTGGCACTGGGATACCAGTAACCGTCACGCTTCCAAGCCCCGCCGTACTGATAGTGCAGCGACTTCAACACGCGCTTGACCGCGTAGGGGGAAACGTTCAGCAACTCGGCTAAGTCCTTCGTGCGAACGCGAACACTGTGACGTAGCACAACCAGATAGGCACGGACGCGGGACTGCGGATTCTGAATCCGCATGACCATGCCAAGCACCTCTTGGTTGCGGCTGTGCTGCACCTGGGCAGCGTACTTAATGCAGTCGTCACTCATCGCCACGATACACCGCCTTAAATTCGACGTTGTTAGCGACCCAGCGAGAGACCCACGATACCGACAGGTTGTAGTAGGGCGTGGATAGTTCGGCAGCAATCGCTTTGTAGCTCATGCCCTTGAGGATCATCGGAATGATGACCGTATGGGGTTCGCCGTGCGCAGCGTGTACAAAAGCTTCGACGGCGCTAGAGGTGGGTTGATAGTTTTCACTATTACCCGTAAAATGTGGAATAGCCATATAGAACCTTCCGTCACAAGTTGGGAAATTATGGTTAGTGAGGCGACGGCTAAGTCCGCCAAGATGTCAACCGTCGTCTCACGCTCTTCAGTTGTTTGCCTCGGTGGGCCACAACCCCGGTGTGGTGTTGTCTGGCGATGCACGATATTGCATCTCCCACGAGTACATGCATATAGAAATAACATAATTTTGCACCGCGTGTCAATTAGCAAAACCCAACCTGCTTGAACAATCCTGTAATGCGCCTACAAAAGATAGTTTGTTCTATCCGTTATGTCAATTTTCTAACTCATATGTTCGGTTAGATTTCAGTACGAATTGAGAGCTAACCATTTGTTTTTTATACCCGTGATGTATCGAAACGGAATAGTAATTATAGGCATACCCTAGTGTGATAAGTATGTTTTTGGGATAGTGTTTAAACTTCCTTAAGGGTAGGTTTCCCAGAAATTTTCTCAGAAAAAAGCGTACTTTGCGTACTTAGCGGATTAATTAATAGTAATCTTGGGATATACGTTAATTTTTGTAATTTTGAAAAGTACGCGAAATACGGATAGTACGCGTTTTCCGGACAAAGTTATTTTTTCGGCGTTTCGTGTAGTGTTGAGGGTCGGGGCGGGTGGCTCTAAAAAACAATGGTTAGCCATCCTTCGGTTAGAACGGTTTATCGGTTCAGGCGGTAGCACGCGGGCGCTCCAAAATTTACCTTTTTGACGGTAACTCTCATCACTGCTACGGTAAATTATGCTTAGAATGGAATAGCATTGAATTGACCTGCAACGGCACTCAAGAGGAAATCATGACATGAACATCAGCAGATTGCGGCGACGGGCAGCGGCTTATCACTTTTGGGGAATATTGATTCGGGTGGCGACGGTGCTTAGCTTTGTACTCACGTCGGCAATGATCGTGGTGCCCGCGTTCCTGGGTACATCGGTGGCGGGTATCGTGGGCGTTGAATTGGCTGAACCCGGAACCCTAGACACTTTTGCCGAGCAGGGCCAGCCGCTCACTTCCACTGAGGAAGCGATTATTGCCGTGTCGGTGGCCGTAAGTGTCGGACTGATGTGCCTCAATATATTGCCGCATAGTCTGTTTTGGTTTTTGAGCATTCACCTTATTGGGAAATCAGACGAATTGCTTGATGAGATTGATATGGCCACAGCGGGTTACCCGCCACAGCGCAAACAGAAACGCCGTAGACAACCTGTCTACGACGATGAATGGGATGATGAGCCAGTGCGCCCACGTCGGCGGGCAGCTAAGTTAGACGACTTCCAGTTCTATGACAGTTCACGCCCCCGCCGTCCCCGTTTTGAAGACCCACCGGAGCGCCGTGAGCGGTTTGTGTATGACCGTGACTTTGACGATTAGCCGATAGATTGTTGCGGTTGCCAAGCCACCAAATAGCAGCAGGTTGAATGTCTGTGACGCTAATGCAGGGTCAGTCCACATGACCACCAACACGGCTGCGTTAATCGCAAACAACGGACGCGCTGCCCACTGCTTTTCCAGAATCAGACAGGTTAAAACTGTGTAGTAGTAGCGCGAGAGCGTCACCCCGCCGAACAGCAGCCCTACCCATCCCGCGCCTAGTACCGCTGGCAGCAGTGCCACCCACCATGCGGGCGCGTCCGGTACTTGGTAAGGTGCGCCCACCTTCATAGCACCGTCCATCAGTCGAATCAGGCTTGTGTCTTGTATTGCAGCAACCATGTTGGCCAACCCAACATTCAAAGTTTCTGTGCGAATATAGTTGCTGTGGGTTCTCATGTTGTTGATGTTCTCTATGTAGCCTTCCACGCCCACGGCTGCTAATCCCATTACCGCCATTGCCATCCCAGTGACAAGCGCGCTACTCCACACGCGGCGTGGGCGTCCCCACAGCAGGAATGCAGGGAAGATAGCCAATGCGGACGCTGTGCCAATCAGCCCACCTGCAATCTCACTCTGTCGGTTGCGTTGTAGCAGGGCCACGGCTGCAAGGCTGGCGGCCAGCCATCCATATTGCAGGATGTTGCCCCATAGCCTATCGAAGGTGCCCCAAAAGCACAGCAGCCACAGCATAGACAGGCCAGCCCGACGCCAACCCACTGCCCAGATTGTCACGCCGAACGCGCCAGCCAATAGGATAGGGTCTAGCAATTCCATCTGTTTCGGCGTGAGAGCCTGCGAGAGCGTTTTTCCGATGCTAAGCCACGGTGGGGTTGCATTCAGGCCCTTATCGGTTACAGCGCGGCGTAGGTCGTTAAACTCGGCAAATCTACCAAGGTCTACTGTGAACGCTTGCAGGCGTGCTGGCGTGAATGTGGCGTTACAGTCGGGGTCATCGTAGGCCCAGGTGTAGTCGGTCAGGTTGCGCCGTAAGCCGCTTTCGCCGAGTGTTGCCAGCGCACATTCATACAGGTGGTAGGTGCCGAGTTCGTTGTGATACTTGCTGCCCAAGTAGTAGTGGAACTGGTTCCATAGTCGGCTTGTGTTTGGGCTGGCCACTAGGATGACAGCCGAGAGCGCATACAGCATCCACGTTGGCGGGCGGCTGACCGTCATCAGCACCGAGACGGCCAGAACGATCAGGTATAGAGATTCAATCATCCGGTTTTGCTCAGGAAGTCACGGTCAGGGCGTTGCAGTTTGCGAACCCCTAGTTTTTGGGGTGGGGCTGCACTCCGTCTTTGCACCGTGACAGAAACTGAGCCTGACCATCTTCCAATAAAGAACATGGCCGCGCTAAACGAAAGCGGTGCCCCGAACATAAATGTAAACACGGCGATCGTGTTGCCGTTGGTCATCAGGGCAATTGAGAGAATCAGCAGGGCCAACCACAGCCCCAAGAAACCGAGTCCAACTTTGAGGGTCATTCCGTCTCACTTTCTACTGGGTTAATTTGTTGAAGTTCTTCATCGGATAGATGTTCTCCGATTAGTTCACGTTGTCGGGCAGATTTTTGGTCTAATGAGTAGCGCACGCCGTTGATGATGACTGGCTCACGTTGCAGCATCTTCTCGGCTTTGGTCATTAGGTGACGCAGCTTTTTCTGGGACAGGGTGAATTGTGGGTTGTCTTTGAGGGCATCCCACACGCGATACATGGCCCAACGCCCTTCCATATCGCTGTGGACGTATTCAATGATGCTGTATTCATCGAATCGAATCACCTTGTGGTCTTCAGCCTGTGGCAGTGCGATGTCATCTGGCTGACCGTAGGTTTTGGCAATCTCTACGGCTTCTAATACGTCTTCGTCGCTGATGTATGGGGTTTGAATAATCACTGGGTCAGGACTGTTAAGTAGCACCGCACGCCCTACGATAGCTGGCAGTTCCTTAGCTGCGCCCACACCGATAATCACCTTGCTGCTTTCCGTGTCGGCAGATCGAAATGAAATACGGACTGCACAGTTGGCTTTTACGCGCCCAGGGATTACCGCCACCTCTGGCCGCTGTGTACAAATCACACAGTGAATGCCCGCTGCGCGCCCTAGCGCCGTTAGTCGGGCTAAGGCGTGATGCACTTCTTTTGTGAGTGCGCCGTAGCCAGTGAGTTCACCCGCTTCGTCCAACATGATGAAAACCCGTGGCAATCGGTTGGCTTGTGGCACACGTCGGTTGTAGTCTTCAATCTTTTTGACCCGGTAAGCTTGTAGGAGTTCGTAGCGCTCTTCCATTAGTTCAATCATTTGGTGTAAGACGTGGTTGGCGTCTTCGATGTTGTAAACCGGGTCAACGAGCAGGTGGGGGATACCTTCGTACAAGTTGAATTCGTTTCGCTTCAAGTCAATAAAGACAAAGCGGGCATCTGCTGGCGCGTGTTCTCTGATGAGCGTGGAAATCACCACGTTCATAAAGTTGCTTTTACCACCGCCAGTGAAGCCGCCCACTAAGATGTGATTCCAACGTGAGAAGTCGAGCCAGACGATACGGTTGCCCTCGGCTACGCCAGCAGGATAGGGATAGTGTTCACGTTCCTCAGTCGGGTAGAAGCCCTTCATGACTGTGCTATAGGCTACCCGTTCGATGATTCCGCCAGGGCTGTCTAATCTGTTGACCACGATCCATGTGCCGTTGGGGTTGTCGAAGACTTGCACCTCACGACGGATAGCGCGTGAGTACGTTTGTAGGATGTCTTCGTTAATCAGGTCAGAGATATGCACATCTGTGGGCAGTGCGTACTTGTATCCGAACCAACCTTTGGTGCTGGCCTTGATTTTTATCCATATGGACGTGGCTTCGATGTCAATAGATTCAACTTGTGGAATGATGCGCCGCTTACGGTTGTGGCGTAGGGTTACTTTGTAGTGTGTATCGCGGTGGGCACCCCATACCTCACGCAGCATTTTCGCCAACTGCCTTGATTCGCGTTCCATTCCCCGATTTATCTTTTCTTGAGCGTTGTACTCGGCTGTACGCCGCTCGTTGTTTTCCAGTGACAATCGGATTTGGTTGTAACGGCGGTAGTCGGGCATTAGCTCGGCTAAGTCCGATTGCATCCCTATGAGACGTTCTTTGAGTGGTCTCAAATTTGTCTGCATAGATCGCAGGGCGGGTACGATTTCGCCTAATTTTTGGGGGGCGTGGTGACGGGCATACATGGCTTGGGCGTAGACATCACGGTAGCCTTCCAGTTGTTCTGTGTATTCGTCTCTCAGTTCCTCAAATCGTGACAGACGTGCAAAGAACTCTGCTTTTGCCAGCGATTTATGCAGGCGACGGCCTTCCCGTTCAAGCCGTCTCATTTGTTGTCTGGTTAGGGGTTTGAATGAGGCGAGTTGTACAGCCAAGCGTACATTGTCGGGGTGTATGACTTCGTTGACAAAGTATTCCCCAGGTTTTGGCGGTTGAATTTCGCCCAGGATGATGTCATTTGCCACTGAGTTTGCCCGTAATGTAAATGTGGTCGGGCAAAGCTGCGCTTGTTTTTTCTCGCTTCAGAATGCCGATGCGTTCCCAATCCCTAATTTTAGAATTGACAGTGCGCAGTGACATGTTCGAGTAGGCGGCAATATACGCCTGTGATTTTGTTACTACCCCGTCTTCGGCAAGCGCTTCCAGTGATTCAAATAGCACCGTGTCGTGTAATCCCATGTTTTGCATGTAACCCGTCAGCATCGTTAAACCTGATAATGCTTTTTGCGATAGGCACTATTGTAATTGAAACTACAAGCAATTATTTATGTAAGTATCCCTGTAATGAACTATTGCCAAACACATTTACCTTTGGATTGAAATATCATGATGGCAAAGCACAAGTGAGGCATACATTGCGTTACGTCATCGTTTTCATAATCGGGGTGTGGGTTACTGGCATGGCCTATGGTCAAGCCACAGAGGAAGCGACCGAACCTGTTGCGCCCGCTGCTACAGAAGCCGTCACAGAGGAAGCAACGGTGGAACTGCAACCGACTGAGACGCCATTCCCTGACACGGTGATTTACGCAACGTTGCCCCCAAATGTGACTGAAGACCCTGGTGCCACAGAGGAGGCAAACCCCACTACTCCAACAGGCGCGGCCTATGCTGTGCGCTATGAGGTCACAGCAGGTGAGGCACTCATTGCATTACTCGTGTTTGCCAGTTTGTGCGTGCAGGTTGTTGAAGTGTTTCGCAATGAAGGGAGGGTTCAATGATTGAACTCGCTTTATTTCTTGCACCAATAGCGGTTGTTCCAATGGCCGTTATGCTTTACGCCGCGTTTGCTGATGTGATGCGTTCGGTGGCTGAAAGGCTAATTGCAGGAATAAGCGAGAGCTTAAATTTCTGATGTTCGATGTTGAGCGCCTTGTTGCTGTGTGGGTTATGGCTTTGGGCGATACGCTTTGGTATGTGGGCGGGTTTGTTGTTGCCCTGTATATCATCCTTTCAATCATTTCTGTGCTTAGAAATCTAGACGAAGGACTCTAACTCATGTCGTTTTTGAACATGTCGCTTTCACGTTTTCAGATGGCTATGTTGGCTGCATTCGTGACTGTTTCAATTCTTCTGGCTGATGTCTATTCGGCATTTGCTCAGGATTCCACTCCCGCAATTGACATTGACCCGACTCCGTTGTTTGAGGCTATCAATGATAATTTGCCGTGGATTTTCCTTTTGTTTAGCATCCCTATTGGCATTCTGGTGGGGATTGCGATTGTTCGCGGCTTTGGCAATCTGCTTGTTGGCGCGTTTGAGCGCTTTTCGGGCCGCTAATGAAGATGCGGCTACTACTCATACTCGTAGGGGCCGCTCTCGTATTGGGGGCATTTCACTATGCCCCTACTGCTGCCCAAGATGCAAACGGGTACGGCTTTTTCACGGTAGATGTTAACTGGGTGGTTGATGCCAACACGCCTAATAATACCTCCGGCTCATGGGCAGCAGCGTATGTTATCGAAGAGAATCCCCTGCTCGGTCAAGCTGCGTTAGTGGGCGCGGTTGTTGACAGGCAATTGGGTGGTAATACCCCTTTCGGCAACGGCAACCCTGCAATAGTTCACGATAATGATACTGATTTATTTGAGGGTTCTAACGGACAAAAGCGGATCGCAGGTACTGTTAGTACCTTTATGGGCCTCAACAATCAGGGGGCTAACGGGGTAACCTGTTTTGTTGAAGGATCATCGGGTAATACAGCCGAAATTTGCGCGAGTATGGGAATTGTGTATGACTTTCACCTACAAAGCAGCACCCGCAGCGCAAACAACCTGGGTAACAAATTCTGGAACGGCACCTACACGGATAATGAATACACTAGCCGACGCGATAGTAGTTCGTTTCGTTACTTGCAGCCGTGGGTGTTAAGGCCCAGTTCTGATTGGGGGATTACGGGGACTTACACTGTAAAGCAACTTATATTCTTTGGTGAAGAACCCATAGAGGAATGGTATACACCATTCACGGAAGCCGACGAACACCACCTATGGGCAAATGAGCTTATCACCGATACAGCCCTGTATCACCCGCCGCCCTTGGAAGGTTGGGGTGATAAAACCGTCCACAGCACATCCGAAACAGAAGATGCGCTTGTTCACGCGGCAGTTAGCGGGCAGGTGGTTAAAATCCAACCATTGGATGTTGATGATTGCCCGCCAGAGGGTTATCAAGGCACCACCTGTGATTTGACCATTTTAGACGCTGACGGAACTCCTTATAACGATAGCATTGTGGCCGTTGCGGATTGGAGCGCAGGGGCAGTCATTACAATAGACCCCGATACCGACAGTTACCCCGATGGCACACAACTACAATACATCGTCAAAAACCCTTATCAGTATGTTGATAATGGCACACAAATAGAGGCGGGTTGCGTGTTGGGTGAGGCGCTCCGTGTACAGTATGATCGAATCGCGAACAAACCAATTTACCGCTACTACACATCTGCCCAGCTTATTGAACCGTCACCCGCTGAAGGTGAAAGCGGGCGCTATGATCTTCAGCAGCATCTCACCAAACGCCCGGAGAGCAGTGAGCCTTGCAGTGGTGAGGATGATGCTTGCTTCAATGCGAATCCCTATTTGACCAACCTTGACGACTGGCAACTCAACACAGGCGGCAACCTGTTTAGCGGCTACTCTGCTACTGAACGGGCCGTTAGTCTTGAACCCGGTGCAAGTATCACTCAACTGATTGATGGTCTCGAAGCCAACTACTATTATTCTCTTACAGTTTTTGCTGTGGGCAGTGGCACTCTTGATGTGAGTCTATTAGACGGTGTGGGTACGCTTCGCTTTGAAAGTGACAATACCCCCACTTATAAGAGCGTTCAATTGAGTTCTTCGCAGAGTGGTGTTATGCACCCCCTCAGAATCGAAGCAAACTCGGACAATGAAGATAGCCTAATTGTTTATTATGTATGCCTCGCTCCCGGTGAGTTAGACCTGCTTGGCAGTGCTTGTTACTTTGTGAACCCATCGTTTACAGATGGCGGCTATGGCTGGGACTTTGGCGGTGACATCGGTTTTAACAATTCCATTGCCGAGTTTGGGCCGTCGGCTTACATCGGGCAACAGACTGTCTTAAACACCGCTGATGATGGCAGCGCGTTTGAGTATTCAATTGACCTGTACTTCGGAGAGCATGTTAATTACAGCAACATTGCCGGGGCTGACGGTGATCTTGTGCTTTCGATGACCTACAACGAAGTCAGGGATGAGATAGCACGTATTGACATTCCACAAGTGGAGTTTGAAGACCTGGGGACTGACCGGGCCAAGCGCACGATCAGCTATACCGTAGACCGATACAGTGGCGGCAACTTGCTACAAAACGGCAACTTTGAGTCTGCCGATATTAGCATGTGGACTGATAATAACAGCAACGCCACCTACAGTGTGAGTAACGGTGAATTGGTTGCTAATCGTGCAAGTGGCTCTAACGAAGTCCAAATACAGCAAGAGTTGTCATTGGAAAATTGGTCGGTGGGGGAGCAACTAGAGATTACTGCCGATATTCGAAAATCTGGCAGTGCAGCAAAGACCGCTGGCTTTCGGGTAATCGGCTATGAAGAACCGAACACCGTTCAACAAAATATTCAATGTGAATTTAGCATAACCGATAGTGCAGAGCGCTACACATTGATTAGGACGGCAATTGCTGATTGGGATGGGGGACGATTTCGACTTACGATAGACGATACTGACCAAACCACTGACGTGATCTTTGATAATGTAACGGTTCGTTCAGTCGGCAACGCTGGCGTTGCTGACGGCTGTTACAGTCCAGGGACTGCCCCAACAGCAGCCGCCAATGCCAATCGTTTGTTCACTCTGGAAAGTGACTATTCTCTCACTGACGCTGCCGTAGAGACCTACATTGCAATTGACCGAGTGTGTATCACACCGATCACAGCCAACACGTTTCCCGGCTATGACAACAGTGTCATAGAAGGTATCGGTGATGGCGGCTTAGATGACGATGGCAATGCCACGCAGTGTAAGGCTTCCATTCAAAAGCCGAATAGCACGATATTAAATCCTCAGTTGTGGGCGTGGTTCCTTTGGCTTTGGGACAATCTATTCAATAGCTTTAATTGCATCTTTGTTCCCGCGTTTGAAATCATGATTGATTTCCTGAATGAGATGTTCGGTGTTCTCATCAGTTTTTCTCGTTACATTGCCACACTGAATACACTGTGGCTTGCCTTCCTTTTCTCTGGCTTGAGGTATATTGCAGGTTTTCTACTTAACTTGTTTTTGCATCCTGCTATTAAGACCCTGCTAGAGTTCTTGACCCCTGACGGCGAAGGTTACATCAGCGGATTCTTAGACATGTTGTCTAGAGGCTGGCGTATCCTGCGTAACTTTGGTGAAACGATTGTTGACCTGATTCGCTTGATTGTAACCAATTGGGGTGATGTTGTTACTTCGTGGCGAAATGCCCCCCCGATTCCCACGCCTGGTATGCCAGATTGTGTTGCAAACCCCGACGCTGCTTTGTGCCTAGGCGTTTGGGTCATGGATAACACGATCTTTGGTGACACCCGACTTTATTTAGCCATTTCTATTTTGATTATCACCTACTCCCTGTTGGTGCTTCTGTGGACGATTCGCAGTACCCGCCGAGCTATTGAAAAAATGCAGAGTGCCTAATGCGTATCATTCACATTAGTATCGCATTGGGGGTTCTTTTTGGTGTTTTGCTTATGCAACCCGTTGCCGCACAACCCGGTTGTAATGGCACACCAACACCAACACCTGAAGGTGACACCAACAATACATTCATTCAAGGCCCGTGCCCCACGCCCTCACCCACGATCACGCCACTTGCTCCAACCCGTGGTGCATCATCACCGGAGGAAGGGCGCAGCGGGCCGGGTGATGAGTTTAACTATCGCCCGTCGCCAGAAGCCTATGATTACCCAATTCCTGAGTTCCCTGCTCTTAGTAGTCCTACAGCACCTTCAACATACACTCCGGTTGCGGGCCTAGATATTCCGGGGGCTGATGCGACGGGAACAGCGGCAGCGGCCCCATTAGGTGAAAGTGGCGAATTGATTTCCACGATTGAGGCTGTTAGCACCGAAAGTCTGATTGGCTTCAACAATCCTGATGGAACAGAGTTGGACATTGAAGCCGAAACACAGCGTATCATTCTTGACCTGACGACCTTGTTTGGCTACATCAAAGGTATTGACCCCAATTTTTGGGGGCGTGGCTCTATCTTTATCGTGACGCTGATATTCGGCATGGTGTGGGTCACCGTTTGGCGGGCGATTCTTTACTTATTGCCTTTGTTCTCAATCATCATCGGCATCTTGAGGCGGGCATTAGCTTTCTTGCTTCGATTCCCATTCCTGTTCCGTGTTCTTTGGAGAATTATCAATGCAAACAATTGATATTCAGCAGGTTAACCTACCTACACCCACACCTATGACGAGTGATGGCACGTACAATCTTGCCCCACCTGTTGATTTTGTCGGAGAGCAAGTCGCTATGGATGCGGTGGGTGGTTTCAACATGCTCACTGAGAGTCCGTATTGGGATATGTTTACGTTTGGCATTCTCATCATGACGCTCGTTATTTCAGTGAGTGCAATTACCTATTTCTTTCAGATGGATGATTGATGTCAACAGCAGCATGGTATTGGGCAATTGGGGGGATATGTGCAGCCGGTCTATTGGCAGTTGTGATTTTGTTGGTGTCTATTTTCACGGCTGGCCCCTCTATCCCCATGAGGCACCGCCGTCCCGGTTGGCGGCCTGACAAAAACCGCAACCCGCCGCGTGGAGTTAGCATAGCCCCGGTTATTTTAATCGTCGGCACGCTGGGCTGTTGTTGCTTAGCCAGCACAGGCATTGGCGGCTACGGTTACGGGCGCAGTCAAAAACAGGCCGCTGAGCTACCGACCCTGATTGTGATTGAGTCGCTCACACCTTCCCACACTCCCACATCCACGGTGACCCCAACAGTAACCGTTACACCGTCATCAACGCCAACGTTGACAGTCACGCCGTCTGTGACCGTCACACCCACATACACCGTTACGCCTACTGAGACTCCAACCTTGACGGTTACCGCTACTCCTACCATCACCCCGCAATTTGGCATTATCAGTGATGGCCCAGCCGTCAACGTGCGGGGTGGCCCTGGCTTAGTCTATGACATCCGCACTACGCTATTGCCTGGGACTGCTTTCCGTATATTGCAATACGAGCGGGATGGGGACGGGTTTATGTGGTACGAAGTGCGGGTTGAGGAACAGCCTAAAATCGGTGTCGAAGGTTGGGTGAGAGAAGACCTTATGAGGATTCTAGCACCATGATCGTAGTCCGCTTTATCAAGATGCTGACCCATATCGCTGCTGTTGACAGACTCCCACGTTTGCCATCTGGCTACAAAGTTGATTTTGATCCGGACGGGCTGACCTGGGATGAGTTACAAGTCCTGGGGGCTATGGGCGCAAAGGATAAATTGGGCGTCAAACGCCTGATGGACGAATATGACGTGGAAACGGTGCCTGAATTGTTGGCTGTGTTGCCCCGGAAAAAGATTGATTACAAGCACCGATTCATGAACTGGCTTAGACGATTGGAAGGCAGCAGCGAAACCCCACCGCGCCGCCGTTATCCTGACTCTGGTCAATTCGTCAGTCGGTCAGTGGACTCTGTCCGAGGGTTTAGCCGACGAATTGACTAACTGAAGCGCCCTTCAACACAGGTGCATCACGCATCGTCCGCAAGCTGACCATAAATCGTGTCAATGCTTTCCGTACGGCAAGCGTGTAGGATAAGCCAGCGCTGGATCAGGGTTTTGTCGTTGCCATTGGACTGAACAAGCAGCAATGAGGCGAACTCCCCTTTATCTGTGAGCAAGGTTGCCTGATGTTGTTCCAGATAAGCGCGTGATGCAGCCCAGTCTGGGGTTTGCACCCAGGCAATGAGCAAATCCGCTAACGGCTGTAGATCATCTTCAGACACCTCCCCAACCAACATCGCAAAATACTCAATGTATAAATTCAGCGTTACCGGATGGGTTGTGAAACCAATGACGTCCGCTATCTGAAACACCTGCAAATAATGCTGCTGAGCTTGCGTCGTGTTTCCCAGTTCCCTTTCCAGACGCGCCAGTCCAATCTGGACATTCATCTGCCCGGTTGGGTCTTGTAGTTCGCTATACGTCGATAGCGCTATACCGTAGTGGGCGCGCGCGGCGTCCACGTTGCCCAAGCGCCTCTCCAAATCGCCCAGGCTCTGGAGCACATTGGCCTCCCCCAAGCGAGCCTGCTCGCGTGGATACAGAGGGAGGGAGGGCTCGAGTGTGGAGGCCGCTGACTGGACTGGGGCGCGGATGGGGTCGTCTTCGGCAATGATATG
>CAWUJQ010000032.1:0-23370 GCA_963922445.1 uncultured bacterium | reverse complement strand
CGCGTGACGTTCTGCTTGGCCTCGCGGGCCGCTTCTTTGCCGATAAAGCCGTCCTTCTTCAGCTTCACCGCCCAGCCGATGCCTGCCTCGTATGGATTATAGTCCGTGTGGATGTCTGCACCCCACAGGCGGTAGCCCTTTTCGATGCGGAGTGAATCGAACGCGCCTGCACCCACCATCACGATGTTGTGCGCCTGACCCGCTTCCCACAGCGTATCCCATAGGTCGGCGGCAAACTCAGCGCGGGTGTACATTTCCCAGCCGTACTCGCCCACATAGCTGATGCGCAGCGCAGTGACCGGGGCCGTGCCAATGGTCATCTCGCGCCCGGTGTAGTACTTGAATTCGTCGTCAGCGCTGTAGTCATCGGCAACAGCGGCCATTACCTCGCGGGCCTTTGGCCCCCACAGGCCAATTGTGACGTAAGCCGATGACAGGTCAGTAATGTGGACGCTGCCGTCGGTTGGGGCGTGCTTCTTCAACCAGTAGATGTCATGTGGCAGCAAGCCGCCACCGGTCACCATCCAGAACGTGTCCTCAGTTTTGCGGAACGCCGTCACATCCGCGTAGATGCCCGCAGCTTCGTCCAGGATGGCGGTGTAGACCACCTTGCCGACTGGCTTGTTCATGCGGTTGGCGCAGATGCTGTTGAGGTAGTCCTCCGCACCACTGCCACGAATTTCGATCACGGCGAGGCCAGCCAGGTTAAACAGGCCAACGTTCTCGCGGGCTGCAAGATGCTCTGCCCCCTGAATGCGCGACCAGTCACGCGATGCCCAGTCGTCGCGGTGCGGAATCTGGTCGTCGTACTGCTCAACGAGGTGGGCGTTGCCCTCGTACCACTGCGCGACCTCATAGCCCGCGCTTTGGAAGAAGTGACCGCCGTTTTCTACGAGGCGCTGGTGATATGGCGCAAGGCGCACACCACGCGGTTCTTCCATTTGCTGAAGCGGGTGAATGATGTCGTAGACTTCGCGGTAGTTTTGGGCAGTGCGCAGCCGGACGTAGTTCGGCGTCAGTTGATGCGGTACAAAGCGGTTGATGTCTGCTTCGCGCAGGTCCATTTGCGGCTTACCGTCAGTCATCCACTCTGCGATGGCCTTGCCCACACCACCAGAGTGCGTTACCCATACGCCAACAGCGACCCACGCCCCTTTCACGGGTGACTCACCCATGACGGGCATCCCGTCAACAGAGAAGGCGAACATGCCGTTGAACTTGGTTTTCAGTTCCGCATTTTGTATTGGCGGCAGCAGTTCGCGGGATGCGTTCCAGGCGATTTCAAAGTGTTTTGGTGTGAACTCGCGCATGGCCGTCTTGCCCACATCATGCGGATGTACCATCAGCGGTTCGTGGCGGTAATTGCCAATACCGTAGCTGTCCCAGTGTTGGCGGAAGTACAGTGAAAAGTCCTGGTGACGCAGAATCGGGTGGACGATTTCGCGTGTTTCGCCCTTGAGCGGTTCCAGCGGCGTGGTGACGGTGTACTGGTGCTGAGCGGCCATCAACGGAATGGTAAAGCCCAACCGCCGGGATAGGATGGGCGACCAGATGTTGGTGCAAATCAGCAGGTGGTCACAGGTGATGCGGCCTGTTTCTGTGATGACAGCCTGCACGCGCCCATTTTCGACTTCGATGTCCACAATGGGTGTGTTGCCCTGGAACTTGGCAGCGCCTGTGGCCTCAACGTCACGGATAAGGGCAGCCATCAGGTGCTGAGTGAGCGCATTGGCATCACCGGGCACATAGTAGCCGCTGTAAATTACGTCCGTGTTGATAAAGGGGATGTGTTGGGCAACTTCCTGCGGGGTGAGCAGATGCGCTTCCACGTCGTAGGAGGTGGCCATCCCGTGCTTGCGCTTCAGGTCTTCATGGCGCGCTTTGGTGTAGGCGACCTCAATGCCACCCACTGGACGCAGCGGCGGGCGACCTTCTTCTATGGGAGCCAGCTTCTGATACTCCTCAACGGAATAAGTCGCGAATTTCGTCATCATTTTGGATGAGTTGGTGACGTGCATCCCGCCGGGCGCATGGGACGTGGAGCCGTCGTTTTTAATGAGTTCACCCTTGTCCAGCACCAGGATGTCCCGCCAGCCGAGCTTTTGTAGGTGATAAGCGGCACTACAGCCGACGACACCCGCTCCGATAATGACAAGATTGGCGTGTGTAGTTGTCATTTTATTCTTCCTCTAAGTTACTATTGTGCGATTTCCGCCTTGCGGCGGGTCATGAAGTCGCGCAGTGCGTCGTCCACGGCGGGGTCGAGCGGTGGCGCTTCATAGTTTTCAAGTATGGTTTTAAACTTGCGGTTGGCCCGCTTGTACGCATCTAGGCCACCTTCTTCTTGCCATTGCTCGGCACTGTTGTAATCGAACAGCTCGGCCCGGTAAAACGCGGTGCGGAAGTGCTTCATGGTGTGGGGGGTGCCCAGGTGATGCCCCCCCGGTTCCACGTCCCGAATGGAATCCATAGCAAAGCCGTCATCGCTGAAGTCCAGCCCTTCCAGATATTTGTGATACATGCCCAGCAGTTCACAGTCTAAAACAAACTTCTCATAGCCTGCGGAAAGGCCGTTTTCCAGCCAGCCGGCTGCGTGCAGCACGAAGTTCGTCTGTGAGAAGATGCCCGGTAACATCGCCATTGTGGACTCATACGCTGACTGTGCATCCGCAATTTTGCTGCTGGCGTACATCCCACTGCCCCGGAAGGGTAGTTTGTAGTGTTTGGCAAGCTGCGAACTAAGGATGGTGGACAGTTGGCTTTCTGGCGCGCCGAGGACGGGGGCACCGCTTTGCAAATCAATGGTCGTTTGGAATGAGCCGTAAATGACGGGCGTGCCGGGGTTCACCATCTGAATGAATGCGATACCTGCCAGCACCTCGGCGTTCAGTTGGGCGACGGTACCCGCAATCGACACCGGCCCCATTGCACCAGAGAGGATGAACGGCGTCATCATAACGGCCTGACCCGCACGGGCGTTGACGATGGTCGATTCCAGCATACGGTCGTCCAGTCGGCGCGGGCTGCTCACATTGATGGTTGCCAAAATCGCCGGGGTTTGCCGTATGGACTGTGCGCCAAACAAAATTTCCGCCATTTGAATCACATCAACGGCGGACTCCGCCGCAATAGACGACCCCATAAACGATTTGCTGCCATATTTAATGTGCGCGTAGGTGATGTCCAGGTGGCGGGAGTTAATCGGGATGTCGTTCGGTTCTGCGATGATGCCGCCGCCGTAGTGTAGATAAGGCGTCGCGTTCGTCAGCTTAATGAAGTTAATCAGGTCATCTAGCGTTGATGTGCGCCGCCCGCGATCCATATCCACTGTGAAGGGCGGGCCGTACACAGGTGCGAAGGTGAGGTAGTTGCCGCCGATGACAACGTTGTTGGCCGGGTCGCGTGCTTGCAGCGTGAACTGTGCCGGGGCCTGGGCAATCAGTCCCTCGACGTGGGCCGGGTCGAAGTAAGCGATATTGTCTTTTACCGTGACCCCGTTTTGTTGAAGGATAGCCAGCGCTTCATCGTGGTAGAACGCAATGCCGACCTCGGACAGGATTTGCATGGAACGCTCGTGGATGAGGTGAATCTTCTCTTCGTTGATGAGCGCGTAAGGCGGGTAGGAGTACTGCGGCTGTTTGATGCCAACGGGCGTGTTGGATGCAGATGACCGCCGTTCGCGGCGACGCCGAGGTTTACTCATAATAAAAATCTTTCAGTTAAGGCGCTTGCGTCAGGTGCAGCGCCGACTACGGAATGGGCGGGGGCGCGTTTGCACACGCCCTGCGAGTGAATTAACCGTTGAAGCGCGCATCTTCCATGTGCTTCGTTTCGCTGCGCTCACGCCATGCAAAGCGCTGTGCAAACGGGTTTGGCTTACGCTCAGCCACGTCTGCAATGATGCTGCCCAGCATGGGCGCGAACTTAAAGCCATGCCCGTTGCCACCTGCCGCCACGACCAGCCCTGGTCGGTTCGGATCATGGTCAATCCACAGATCGCCGTCCCATGTATCGCAGTACATGCACAGGCGTCGGCCCACAATGGGGCGATCAGCGAGGGCTGGGAACGTTTCTGCAACGAAGTTGCGCACGCGGTCTTCGGTGCCTTTTGGCAGCACTTTGGGTTCGTTCGGGTCAACCGGAACCCCGGCCCCGTGATTGGCGATTTTGACAACGCCAGTGGGGTGTAGCGGGAAGCCGTACCAGCCCGTGTTGGAAATATCGGCAGCCCAGGGGCGGAACGACGGCGGGCGGTAGTCGTCAGGGTTGGCCGGGTCGAAGTGAACGACGGGCAACCCCACAGCCCACATCACATCACTCAGGTACGGGAGCAGTGTTGGCGTCCAGGCACCTGCTGCCAGCACCACGATGTCAGCTTCATAAGTGTTGCCGCTCGTCGTGACAATCCCCGTTACTTTAGACCCCTGTTCTACGAAGTAGTCCAGGGTTTCACCTTCATGAACAGCCACACCGATCTCGCGCAGCGTGTTCGCAATGCGCTCCACCACGCGCCCGCTCTGTGCCCAGCCCGCTTTTTCGTTCAGGTAACCGTCTGTATACACAGGAGCGTTCCACATGGGGTGGTTGGCCGCAACGGCATCGCTTGTCATCCGCTGAGGGGCGTGACCGCGCTCGGTGAGGCGCTTGAAACTCTCTAGCTCGAAGCTGCCGTCGGTCATCTCAGACTTTTTCAGCAGCAAAAAGCCGTCTTCGTGATACAGGTCTTCGCCCCACGCGGCGTTCCAGCGGTGCCACCCCCTGAAGGACTCCTCCATCAGGTCGAAGTAAAAATCGTCCTGGCCATAATCCATGCGGATCATTTTGGTGATGTCAGTGGAGGAGGCGTCGGGGTGAGGGAGGGGGCCGGGGTCGAAGATGGAAACGGTGTGCCCGCGTTGGTGCAGTTCCCAGGCAGCCGTGACCCCAAAAATGCCCGCGCCCACAACTGCTACAGATAACTTTTCCATAATACAAAACTCATGAGTTACTTAACTTTAAGACGAGCCAAAGTATACAGGAGGCAATGGGGGTATTGCAATGAATGTGACTGACAAAAATCATCCGCTTTTTTGGTTATCATGCTGATTTGTGACCCATAACAAATCAGTTTGTGCCATCGTACTCGCGGTGCAGAATGCTGCACACGCCTACGTCAACGTATGCCCCGTTTTTGATGTAGTACTCTCGCAGCACACCCTCAAACGTCATGCCGACTTTTTCCATAACGCGGCGGCTGGCCGGGTTGTGCGTGAAATAGTTGGCATAAATGCGATTAAGGCGCATCTCCTCGAAGCCAAACTGAATCACGCGGCGGGCGGCTTCCGTCGCGTAGCCCTGGCCCCAAAATGGCTCTCCTAGCCAATAGCCAAGTTCGGCGCGGTCATGGCCGGTGGGGTGAATACCTGCCATACCGATAAACATGCCATCCTCGCGGCGCGTGACGGCAAAGCTGTAGTTGCCTCCTTCGCCCCACTGGTCGCTGACTTTGTTGACAAATGCTTCGGCGGCCCCGTCGGGGTACGGGTACGGAATATTCAGGGTGTTGCCGCCGATGGCTGGATGATTGGCGAGGCGTTGCATATCTGCCACGTGGGACAGAGTCGGTTGGCGTAGAAGCAAACGTGCTGTGGTCAGTTGAGTCATGTTGCCCTCTGTTGTGAACCTCTGTGACCCATTATCGGCGATTTGACACCAGTTTGTCAATCACCGGGCGGGCCAGTTGAGCAGCGCGGCCACGGTGACTGATCGTGTTCTTCTCATCCGGCGGAATGTCTGCCAATGTGACCGTGTAGCCATTGGGGATAAACAGCGCGTCATAGCCAAAACCGTGCGGGCCGTCGCTCTCAGCGTGAGCAATGGTGCCGTCCAACTGCCCCATGACATCATAGGCTGCATCTGCTGTAGGGGCGTAAATCACGATGGCACAGGCGAAGTACGCCCCACGGGCTGCATCCGGCACATCCGCCAACTCACGGAGCAGCTTAGCACGCCGGTCAGCATCGGTTGCACCTTCCCCGGCATAGCGCGCGGAGTAGACCCCCGGCCCGCCGTCTAATGCCTTTACACACAGTCCGCTGTCGTCCGCCAGTGATGCCAGTCCGCTGGCAGCGGCATAAGCACGGGCTTTGAGGTCAGCATTAGCAGTAAATGTCGCCCCGGTTTCTTCTACGTCCAGCTTGCCCAGGCCGATTTCATCTAGCGTGACCACCTTCACGGATAGGTCTGCGAAAATGGCTTTGTATTCAGCGAGTTTGCCTTTGTTCTGCGTGGCAATGAGTAAATCCATTGTTAGTCGTCTTTCCAGGTATACAGTTCGTAGGTGCCAAAATCATCCTGCCAGATGAGCGTCATGTATTCGGTCAGGGCAGGGTCTAGCAGGGCATTTTCAGCTTTGTGGCGCGTCACGGACGGGTCTGTCGTGTAGAAGGTATAGCCTGGTCGCCACAGCAGGACGGCATCTGCTTGCTGCTGCCATGCCACCATCACATCATCCGGTGATTGCCCGAGCGTGAGCGGATAAGCCCAGTGGTCGGTGAGTGCGTCCGGGTCGCAGGTGAGCGTGGGCGGGCAGTAGTATGCGCGTGGCTCGAATGCAAACAAAACGTGCGCACCGGGAGGCAGTTGGCCATCAAGTTGTTGGAGCGCCGGGTAGTGCGTCCCAAGTTGCCGCAACAAGTAGTCGTCACGGGCGCGGGAGAGTGCAACATCAGGGATGAGGACGGCGAGCGGGTTGCGGTTAACCGTGATAGCGAGGATGTTTAGCACACTGCCGACCAGGGCAACGACCACAAGCGCTTGCAGAATAAAGTAGATGTTTATCGGGCGTGTGCCCCAGCGCGCTAACGCTCCAAAGCCCAGGACACTCAGTACAACAAACGCCGGGAACGCCGGAATCACCAGGCGAGTTTGCGCGCCAATGCCGCTAAACGCGCTGCCTAACACCCACAGCAAGAGCATAGGCACCAGCACCAGCGCTGCTGTACGGCTGATCGATTTTTCATCGTCAGTGAGTTTGCGCCAACCCAACGGCAACAGCACACCCAGGGGAATCAACCAAACGCCCGCATCGAAAGAGTATCGAACTCCGCCCTCTGCGCCAACGGCTGTCGCTACAAATGGCAGTAACGCCATCCGCCACAGGCCGCCCCACCCTAATGCTAACAGGCCGTCACCCGCCCCAACAAAAATCGCGGCCTGGAGTGCGGATAAACCCGCCCCCCCCCCGAAAAACGGGGGAAGCGGGGTTCCCGACAGAATCCAGCCCCGCAGCCCCCAGGGCAGGTAGGCCAGCAGCGCTATACCTGTCAAAATCAACCCATTGGTGACGACTCGTCGGGGCTGCGTTATCAACACAGCCACACCCAATGCGATTGCCAACATGCCCGCCGTGTACTTCACCCCAACAGCCATGCCCACGAGCAACCCCATCACCACAAGCCATACTCGCCCGCCATCTGAGCGCCACGCCGCCAATGCAGACAAGGCCGCCGCACTCTGCGCGAACAGAATCAAGTCCACGTATTCTTGCGTGAACGCCAGCCAAAAACTGCCTCCACTCAGCAGCAGCGCGGGTGCCAGTGCAACCGCACGCATGGATGCTACGCGTGACAGCAGCCCGCCCACACAGGCCAATCCAAGCAGCCCGGTGCCGTAATGCACTCCGGCGGCGACCGTGTCGCGCCCAAACAGGCCCATCGCCCAGGCAAACATGATCTCACCCGTTTGTGGGAAGCCGAGGTAGTGGTTATCGGCGTAGGTCACCAGTTGGCCAGTTTGCAGCAAACGCTGTGGCAGCAGCATGTGATACATGAGCGAATCCCACGCAGTCGGGGGCATTAAGGCAAAAGCCAACGCCGTCAGCAACCAAAAGGCGGTGCAAATTGCCAAAAAGCGCGTCCAAATATCTGATGGTAGGGTGAAACCCCTTAAAAGCGCCACCCCATCGCGGCTGTAGGAACTTGCTGCTGTATAGGTGGCCATTAGCACAACCAGCAGCGTAGCCCACAGCGTGACTTGTGTAAAAGCGCCGCTAGCCCCGATTCCCAGCCCAACCCATGACAGCACACCAAACCCGATGATGCCCTCCATGCCAATGCGCTCAGCACGTGTCAGGTATTCCGTCGGCGTAAACACGAGCAAGGTACGCCCCAAGGCACCGCAAGCCGCAAACAGAACCACAAGTGCTATGAGGTCGGTCAAGGTGCCCAGCAAAGCCGGAATTGCAGGCGGGGGTAGGGGCTTATGCCATACGTAATAAGTGGCAATCATGACCGCCGCACCTAAGATAACCAGTGCAGCACGTAGCGTAAGGAACGGATTTCTCATGAGGGTGGCATTCGTTTCACGTTATGGCGAATCGAGGGTCACTCTACCGCACGGGCCAACTTCCGCAAAGGCGTTTCATCGGTCTTTCTCCACAAGTTCAGATGCAAAGCCGCGTGAGTTAAGTAGAAAACGCTGGCAAAATTGTTGTACAGCTTACATAACTATGCCATGCACTACGTGTATGGTACGGGCGAGATACGCTATATAGGGAATTGAACCATGACAACTTTCACACTCGAAGACCTCAAGAAAAGGCTGAAGATCAAGATCGAAAGCGAGCAGTTGACGCCGGAGCAGATGAGCGAAGGGGTGCGCGACTGCTTTGTTATTTGCCAGCGTGACTTTTTTGCAGCCCGCAAGCCAGAGCGCTCACAGGTTGAAATTGACCAGATTTCGCGTGAACTCATCGCTGAGGTGTTCACCGAGCAGGCGATTGACCCGGACGGAGCAACCCCTTCTATGCTGCGCCATGTGACGAATATCCTCAATAATCGCTTCGATTTTGCCCAAGACCCAGACATTAGGGCTGTGCATGACTCTGTGATCGACATATTGCTTGCCAAGCCAATCCTTGACGACGCACCCTCACAAGCGGAGGCGTAAATAAGGCAAATGTGGGCTGGTTTACATCGCTGGGTGTGTTTGTCGCGTATAGTCTGGGGCGATTCCATACACAAAAGGAGCCAGAGAGATGTGGACACCCTTTGCAATTTTCTTGCTATCTGTTGCCATGTTGATGCCGACGACCTTCCAGCAGACGGATGAGCCAGAGCCAACTGCTGAAGCGGCTGAAGCCGTCGTAGGCCCTGATGATACGGACGGTGATGGGGTACTGAATGCTGATGACCGATGCGACGGAGCCATCACCGGGGCAACTGGCGTGGACGATACCGGCTGCCCGACTGAGTTCGACCCATATGTTGATTTGGAATATGACCACGAAGCTCATGAACTGTGGTACGGTCGCTTTTGGACGGGCAGTTGCCAGGGCGTGCCAGGGTTTTGCATTGGCGGTGACCCCGCCTGGTTTGATGTGACGGACGAGATCGTTGCGCAAATGCCGGAAGCTGAGCAGGGCGTTGTGCGCAATCGGTTGTGGGCCGCTGGCAGAGCGATTGGCCACGAGTGGGCATCAGACCCTAATTTGAACGACAAGCAGATTTTCACCCGTCAGCTTCGTCGTTGGGGTAACGCCCTTCAGCGTGCCGATGACGTTGTTTCTGAACTGGAAGTCATCGAAAATGAGGTGTGTGAACTGCTGGGCGCAGATGCATTTGAAGGTGGCTTTTCCACCGCGGAAAACTGCCAACCTGATGCAGAGGTAACCCCCGAAGACTAGCTACGGAGCCAGGAAGGGCAGCACGAAGCGAATCAGCCACAAGTTGAACGCGCCGAAGCTGCCCGCCAGAATCAGCGGTGTGAGGTAGGTGGCGAACTCACCGTAGCGCGGCAGACGATGGCCTAACCACCGTGCCCATGCGTCAATCCCGGCGGCGACTAGCAGCGCAAACGGGATCAGTGCTGTAAACAAGTAGCGCCCCTGCACTTGATAGAAGCTTAAGTTGTAGTAGACATACGCTGCCACGGAGAAAAACCCGGTTAGCACTAGCAGGCCGCCTACAGCAAGTTGACGTGCGGTTGGTTTCTGTTTAGCCACCCAGCCTGTGAAGTACACATCAAAAGCAATGCCAGCAAATGCGATGACCAGTAGCAATCCGATTCGAGGATAGGCCCACGCGGGTAACGGCAAGGCCATCCAACCGAACTGCCCCCAAAAGCTGTTAAACGTCGTTTGTACAGCGCCGTTTAAGTAGGGCCACACCCCGCCCACCTGCGTGATGCGCTCAGCCGTGCGGAGTTGCCCCACCACCACCACATCGTGCGCGGTTAGGCCTAGCACATCTGGGAAGCCATAGACAATGCTGTTGCGCACCCACCACAAGGCACCCATGCTCATGGCAATCGCTAATACCACGCCCCACCCGGTCAGGATGCTGCGTGCGCTGCGTCGGAGCGGCTTGCCAAATACGCGGAGGGCGATGCGAGAGATCGTACGCTTTTGCGGCATACCGGGGGCAGACGTCTTGGCCACCCCTGGAATTTGCAGCTTACTGAGCGCGTTGTACGTGCCCACAGCTTTACCCGCCGTTTGACCGACTACGCCCTGCGCTGCCAAAACAATAGGGCGCACAACGATGGCGAAGAGGACGATGAAAATCAAAAAGTAGACGGTGACTTTTGTGAGGAAAGCCAGCCCCACCAGGACGCCGAGGGCAACATACCAGCGCCAACGCACAATCTTGTGACCTGCGCTGAGGTACATTGCACACACGAGCAACGTCACCGCGACAAGAAGCTGTGCCAACGCATCATTGTTGACGCTGCTGAGCATCGCCACGTTTTGCGGAATAAACGCCACCATCGCTGCTGTGCCGAGGGCGGTGCCTGCACGCTGCGGGAACAGTATTTTGCCGATGACATACGCACAAATCACGATACCCGCCCCCATTATGACGGAGAGCAGACGCATGGCGGTCAATCCGTCGCCATTTGTGCCGGGGTTCAACAACAGGGATGCCGTCAGGTAATAAAGGGGCGGTTGATGGTCTTCGTATTGAACGGTTGCCAGTTGCCCCGTTAATTCCGGTGCAAAGCGGCTAGAGGTTAGTTGCGCGAGGTAATCACTATCCCAGTCCCCCATTTCGATGACCGGGCAGCAACCGTCCGTTTCGAGTTGCAGGATGTAGTTAACATGGGCGGGTTCATCGGGCGCTTGCCACGGCGGGGTTTGCGTGGCGTACAGCCCCCCTACAAGCAGGTAGCCGATAACAATCGCCGCTAGAATCGTGACTTCAAACCAGCGGTGGAGGCGGGTTGTGGGTTTCGTTTTAGCCATCAGGTGCGGAGTGCAGGCAGCTAGTCCTGCATAAAGCCGAAATCCATGTAATAAAATGTGGCATCGCCCTGCTCCAGCTCGCCGTGTTTGCGGAAGATAAACACACCTTTGTTGATCCGTTTCATGCGCTTTTTCAGCGTACTCCACTGTGATTTGCTAGGGGCATCGTTCCCCGGTTGGATGGTGAAGTAGTCCTGGCCAAATAACGCACGGAAGGCCCCATTGCCCAGTGAACGAACATCCTTCAGGGCATCACCGAATACCTTTTGCGCGTATGTGTTCGCGTGGCTGTTGTGGACGTTGCGGAACTCAGGTAGGTCGTTGTTCATCGTGTTGCTTTCTAATCCGGCCAGTGGCGTGCTCGGCTCAAGATGTCGCGGAGCGCGTGTTCGGCATCAGCATAGCGGAAGTTGTAGCCAGCCTCAAGGAGCCGCTGTGGTAAAACGTGCTGGCTATCAAGTACGACATCGGCCTGCTCACCCATCACAGCCCGAAGCGCAAACGACGGTACCGGGATTAACGGCGCACGGCCTCGCACATGGGCAACCAGGTTCATAAACTCGCTGTTGCGCACTGGGTTTGGGGCGACGATGTTGTAAGGGCCACTCGCATTACGATGATGCATCAAAAAACGAATCGCGTAGGCCACATCGTCGTTATGCACCCAGGGAATCCACTGGTCACCACGACCCAACCGTGCGCCGAACAGGTCTGCCGCATTAAGAAAGGACGGGAACGCGCCGCCGTGCTGGTCGAGTACGATACCGATGCGCATAAACGCGGTGCGGATGCCGGCCCCCTGGGCGGTTTGCTCCCAATCTACACACACTTGCGCCCGCCAATCCTGACTGGCAGGGGCGTCTTCTGTGATGACTGCTTCGCCTGTGTTGCCATAGTAGCCCACTGCGGAAGCCTGAATCAGCGCGTGGGGTTTGTGTTCGGCCTGTTGGATGGCTTCGACTACCGCCCGCGTAACATTGAGGCGGCTTTCCAATACCATACGCTTGTGGGTTTCCGTCCAGCGCCAGTTGGCTGGGTTATGCCCCGCCAGGTTGACGATGTAGGTGTCTTCTTCATCTAGCAAGTGGCCCCAGCCGTTTGTCGTCTTGGCATCCCACTGGACGATGCGCGCCCCAACAGGGATGTTATGGTGTTGATTGGGCGGCTTGCGTGAAAGAATAACGACATCGTTACCCTCCTGCCCCAGCAACTTGGCCAGGGGAAGCCCAATCATTCCAGAACCACCCGCGACGATTACGCGCATACATTTACTCCAGCTTGGTTGTTACGATTGCATTTGAGCATGTTTCACAAGTCAGAGGGCGCAAATCTGTTATTAACGCCCAATGGCATGCCAATAAGCTTACGTCTCGACATACAGTTGTACACCGAACCACAAGCCAATGGGTCATTGCTCACACATTCCTAAACTGCTGCGAAGGTCAGTAATTAGGCAGTGTGTCATGGCACGCTTTGGTGATAATCGACCATGTGCATCGCTGGGCTATTGCCCGTCTGAGCGGGTGTTTGGATAGTCACCGGGGATGGGGCCATGATTTGCCCAACCGCCATCGACCAGGATGTTTTGGCCGTTGATATGACGAGCGGCGGGTGACGCGAGAAAGAGCGCTGTTTGCACAATGTCCTCGACCTGACCAACCCGCCCGGTGGGGGTGAGCGCGGCCCAGTCGTCAGCGTAATTGGGTGTTTCGCGGCGGGTGCGCTCTGTGAGGGTGGCACCCGGAGAAATCGCATTAACGGTGATGCCATATGCGCCCAGTTCAAGCGCGAGTAGGGCTGCCATGTGGGCTATCCCGGCTTTGGTGGTGCCATACGCGGTTAGGTTTGGGATGGCGCGTAGCCCCACAACAGACGACATCAACAAAATCCGTCCCCCTGTCTGCTGCGCGATCATTTGTTTAGCGGCGGCCTGGGCGGTGAAGTATGTGCCACGTAGATTAACCCCGACGATGCGGTCGAACTGGTCTGGCTCTGTGTCGATAAACGGGCCAAAGTCGGTAATGCCAGCATTCGCAATCGCGATGTCTAGCCGTCCGGTGCGCGTTGCAATCTGGGCAATTGCATCCCGAACATGCGTCGTGTTTGACACATCAAATGGCATTGGTGTGACCCGGTTGGCACCTACGTCCTGATTGATTGCGGCAGCAGCGGGCTGCGCTAGCTCGGTGTCATAGTCATTGAGGGCAACGTGCGCGCCCTCACGGGCAAAAGCACGGCACAGCCCATAGCCAATGCCCTGCCCTGCCCCCGTCACCAGTACAGATTGCCCCTCAAAATTGCCCATCTACATTCCCTCTCCGTTGCTGTTCAGCCGGACTGCCAACGATTTAGCGCGGCAATTGCTTCTGGCGTATCGTACTCCCGCAAGGCGTTTGCCGCTGCTGTTCTCACGGATGCGTCCGGGTCGCCCAGCAGTGGGATAAGCACAGCGACCATTGCCGGGTCTTGCATATGCCGTAGGGCGGCGACCATTGTTTGCCGAACGCGGCTGTCCGCGTCGGTAAGCGCTGCACTCACCCGGTCTGACGCAGCCGCCCCTAGCGATGCTAACCCACTCGCGACGAACGCCCGCACCGTGTCATCGGGGTCACCAGCCGCGTTGATGAGATCGGGCACGATGATGGGATTGGCCATTGTACCCAGCCGAAACGCTGCCACCCTGCGTTGTGAGGGGGCAGTGTTGTGTAGCATGTCTAGCAGGTGGTCTAGCTGTTGAGCGTCATCGCTCACACACGCACTCCATTCAGGTGGCGGTCTTCCGCTTCGGTCACAGCGACAGACACAATCGACACGATGTCCTCAACATCGTCACCCGCCTGCAAGACGTGTACCGGCTTACCCATGCCAAGCAAAATGGGGCCAATCGTTTCGGCACCGCCGAGCCTTGCTAGCAGCTTGTAGGCGATATTGGCACTGCCTAAATCTGGGAAGACGAGTACATTGGCGTCCTTAACCGCGCTGATGGGATAGCGATCTTCGACAATGTCGGCCACAACCGCAGTATCGGCCTGCATTTCACCGTCCACTGCGATGTCTGGCCGTGTCTTTTTGATTATTTGGACGGCGTCGCGTACTTTGGCGCTGGTTGGGTGGGGGGCGCTGCCAAAGTTGGAAAATGACAGCATCGCGACTCGCGGCTCTATAGATAAGCTGCGGGCGAAATCTGCTGTGAGAATGGCAATTTCAGCCAGGGTTTCCGCGTTCGGGTCAATGTTTACAGTGGCATCGGTGAAGAAGTACACACGCTGCTTGATAATCACAATATACACGCCGCTGGTGTGGTTCACGCCGTCACGCGTGCCAACCACCTGCAACGCGGGCCGGATCACTTGCGGGTATTCAGCCGTCAAGCCGCTGATGAATACATCCGCGTCGCCCATATGCACCATCATCGGCCCATAGTAGTTGCGGCTGCGCAGCATGCTGTTGGCAACCCGGTACGTGACGCCCTTGCGCACGCGCAGCATATGCAGCGCCTCTACATAGCGCCCACGTTGGGGATCGGTGGCAGGGTTGACAATACGCGGGGAAAAATCTAAGCCGAGTTCTTGAATCTGTTCGTGGATGGTCGCTTGTTCGCCCATCAAAATCGGCTCACCTAGTCCCTCTTCTCGAACAATGTAGGCTGCACGGATGATCTTTGTTTGTTCGCCCTCAGCAAACGCGATACGGTGTTTGCGGCGGGTGCTGCGGGCACGACTAATCATGCTGTCCCGTACTTGCTGTCCGTGCCCCTGACGAGCAAGCAATTCGCGGCGATATTCTTCCAGATCGAGTTCGCGGCGGGCAACACCGCTCTCTACAGCAGCTTTGGCGACTGCTGGTGCCACATACAGCAGAACGCGCGGGTCGAATGGCTTGGGAATGAGATAGTCACGGCCAAATTTTAGCGCGCTCAGCCCGTATGCATTGAGGACGCTATCCGGCACGTCTTCGTGGGCCAGTTGTGCCAGGGCGTGAGACGCGGCCATTTTCATGTCTTCGTTGATTTGGCGGGCGTAGGCGTCTAGCGCACCACGGAAGATGAATGGGAACCCCAACACGTTATTGACTTGATTGGGGTAATCGCTGCGGCCCGTGCCAATGATTGCATCTGGCCGTACATCGCGGGCGACATCAGGCATGATTTCTGGTCGGGGGTTGGCCATCGCGAAGATAATGGGATCGTGGTTCATTGTGCGCAGCCAGTCTGGTTTAATAACGTCAGCCGCCGATAGTCCCACGACCATATCTGCGCCTTCGAGTGCTTCTGGCAGCGTGCGGACGCCACTGTCGTTGGCGAACTTGCGTTTGTAGTCGTCCATGTCTTGCTCACGGTCAGAGTAGACGACGCCGTGTACATCAACCATAGTGATGTTTTCGAGTTTAACGCCCAACTCCACATAGAAGTTGGCCGTAGCGATAGACGCCGCACCCGCGCCGATCATAACCACGCGCATGTCTTCTAAGCGGCGGTGCGTCACCTCACACGCGTTGAGTAGGGCAGCGCCCGAAATAATGGCAGTGCCGTGCTGGTCGTCGTGGAAGACGGGAATATCAAGTTCGGCTTTTAGGCGTTCTTCGATGATAAACGCCTCTGGCGCTTTGATGTCTTCCAGGTTGATGCCGCCGAACGTTGGTGCAATGGCTTTCACCGCTGCGATCACGGCTTCAGGGGTGTCGGCGTCAAGCTCAATATCGAACACATCGACATCGGCAAAGCGCTTGAACAGCACCCCTTTTCCCTCCATCACTGGCTTAGATGCCAACGCGCCGCGATTGCCCAGGCCAAGAATGGCAGAGCCGTTCGAGACAACGGCAACCAAGTTCGCTTTGGCCGTGAGTTCAAATGCTTCCAACGGGTTTTCGTCAATCGCCAACACGGCCTCGGCCACGCCCGGTGAATAGGCCAGGGATAGATCGCGTTGGGTGGAGAGGGGTTTCGTGGGAGTAACTTCGATTTTGCCGGGGCGGCCCCGACGGTGGTACTCAAGGGCGTCAGACTTCGAAACGGATGACATCCGCTGTTTCCTTATTTGATTGCGTGAACTAAATACTTTACATTCAGTTTACCACTCGTCGTGGCACGAAGCGTGATAGTTTTCTCAGTCAAATAAGCGTCGAAATTGTTGGTAAGCCGCGCTTGTTGCTATAATTGATTTGTTTCACCCACATATGGAGATACCCCAGATGGTCAGTCCAAATCGTGAAGAGATGATGTCAATGGCGGTACAAAGCATCAAGCAGGGCAACCGAGAGAGCGCCCGTGTGATGTTTCGTCAAGTCATTCAACAAGACCCGAAGAACGAGCGGGCATTACTTTACATGGCAAAATTGGCAAACGCCCCCACAGAACGCAAGCTTTGGTTGCAAAAGGTGTTAGAAGTCAACCCAGACAATGAAACGGCGCAGAAGGCGCTCCAAAAAATGTTGGGCAATGAGGAAGAGAGTGAGAACCGCAAGCTAGTCACCTACAGTGGTTTGGTTGGCGGTGCGGTGATGCTGCTCATTCTAGCGTTTACCGCTGTGTGGGCGCTGCGCCCGTTGGGCTAACGCTATAGCAAAGCGCATACACTCGTGGCCCAAAACAACAACATCGAAGCCCAACTCAATGCCGCTATCGAAGCGGCCCGCCGAGGTGACCGTGCGCGTGCCCGGTTGCTGCTGCAAGATGTGGTTCGCCAGGATATGGACAACGAAGCGGCCTGGATGTGGTTAGCAACCACAGCAACCACTCCTGAGGATAAAAGCCGGTACCTCCAGCGCGTTTTGTCTATCAATCCAAACAACACCACCGCGCAAGCTGCTTTGCGGCAGTTGGGAGGGCAGGTGGCTGCACCGAGCGAAGGCACATCGCTGCCATCCGATGCGCCCCAACAAGCTTGGCGGCGGTATGTGACATTGGCGATCGTGATCCTGGGGATCGGGTCCGTAGCGGTCGTCGTCTTTTCAATTACCAGCGCTGTTTTGTCTTCACTTGGGGCCGGGCCAGATGCAACAGAAGCGGCCGCATTTAATACAGCGCTTGCAGCCACCCTGACCAGCCCAACGCCGTCGGACACACCCATTCCGTCGCTCACACCAACGCTGTTTGGCGTGCTGGTAACGCCTGTACCGGCGACCTTGCCGCCAACATTTACACCGACCGATGCGCCCACGCCAACGGATACACCCGTCCCAACGGCAACAGCACCCCCCGTGGCTGAATACAACTTGATCTTTAGCAGCTTCACAAGTGGCAATGCTGCCCCGGATTTACTGCTGACCTCAGCCGACGGTGAAGGAGCAACCTCGCTTGATGTAGCAGGCCAAGCGGTCGCATTGAGTCCAGATGGATTGCAGATTGCGTTTTTGGCGCGGCCAGCCGATGACACAACGCCTGCTGCGGCATCAACAGAGGATATTGATGTCACTGAGCCAGTTGAGGCTGCTGCCACTGAAGAGGCCACTAGCACACCTGTTGTGGTGGCAGATGCCATCGAGATATTTGTTGCCCCTGTCGCCAATCCCGCTGCTGCCCAGCAGGTGACGAATTTTGGTGGAGACCGCCTAAGCCGCCCAGCCTGGTCACCAGATGGCACGCGCCTGCTGTACGTGCGAGACGGCACCGAACTGGAAAGCATCGCGGCAGATGGGTCGCGCAATGTGGAAACATACCTTAGCGGCGAGAGTACAGGCATTAAAACTGACCCGGTCTGGACGCTGGATGGCACCCAGATTATCTTCGCGTCGGACGTAATGACGCCCGATCAGCTTGAACTGTACGCGTATTCCTTCGAAACCGAGTCTGAAACGCGCTTGACGGAAGACATCGGGAACAACTTTTCGCCAGCCGTTTCGCCCGATGGCAGCCGTATCGCGTTTGTGAGCGACCGTAACGGCGATAGCGACATTTACCAGATGAATATTGATGGCTCTGGCGCGTCATTACTCACAACAAGCGACGGCGGCGCAGAAGATCAAGCCCCTGTGTGGTCGTTGGATGGTCGCTGGATTGCATTTAGCAGTAACCGGGGTGAAGGGAGTAACTTCCAGATCTATCTCCTCAACCCGCAAACCTTGGAAACGATTCAAGTAACTGACGATACTCGAAACAACCGCCTACCTGCCTTCGTGCAGTAGCCCAAAGGAGGTCACGATTTTGGCAAATCAAGACAAGATTCGTGCATTGCTTAAGCAGGCTGTAGACGCAGCCCGCGATGGTAAAAACAACCAAGCTGTTGTCCTGCTGCATGAGGTCACTGACTTGGACGAGCAAAATGAACGGGCCTGGTACCTGCTGGCCACGCTGACGGATGACCCGCAAGAGAAGCGTATTTACCTGGAAAACGTGTTGTACGCAAATCCCCACAACGAACGTGCCCAGGAGATGCTAAATGCGCTGACGACCCAAAAGCCAAAGGCCAGCAGTGGCATCTCTAGCCGCACGCAGCTTTTCCTGAGCGTGGGGGCACTCGTCGTGTTTCTAATCGTGGAGGCATCCCTCGTCGGTGTTGGTTTTAATCGCCGCAGCAACGCAACCGCAACTGCCGTCTCAATTGCCGCCACAAGCCGCCAGCAGGAGTTGATTATCAACGAGACGGCAGCGGCTGAAGCAACAGAGAATACGGGGGCGACGGCCACCGCCATTCGTGAAGCGACGGCTATCATTGAAACGCAGACGGCAACCGCAGGCCCATCGAATACGCCGACCTTTGACCCGACAAACCTCACTCCCCCTCCCACATGGACGCCGTCTCCCGCAGCAGGGGGCGCTGTTGCTGCGAATCCGTCCGATAGCAACGAAGATGGCAATGCGGAAGCCAGCGCCTATCCGCCTCCACCTGCTGACCTGTTCACAGACAATTTCATCATGGCTTGGGGCGGTTTCGATGACAACAGCAACGGTCTGTCGCAATTACGGCGCTATGACCTGGATAACAGTGGCGAGTTCACCGTTATCACCGGCAATGAACAGGCTGATGGCTCTGGCAGGTTGGAGACGAATGGTGTTTCGGTAAATCCATCGTCGGGCCAACATATGATCTATCTCGTGGAGTTTGAGGACGCTACAACAGGCCTGGAACGCGCAACCATCGCGGGGCGTCAAACGCAGCTTGTCAACGTGCTATGGCGCGCACAAGAACGTATTTTGAACGCAAGTCAGCCCCTACACTCGTTTGATGGCAGTCAACTGGTTTTCACGGGTGAAGGGGGTGGGTCAGCTACGCGGGAAGTGTGGTTGGTAGATTTTGACGCAGCGATTTCGTCAACTGGGACGGTGCTGCAACAAATCACCAATGACACTGCTGAATACAGTTCTCCAACAATTTCACCCGATAACAGTCAGATTGTTGTGGTGCGCGCTGACCCAGACAGCGGCAATGAGCCAGACCTTTACCTTGTAGACGTGGCCACGGGTGAACAGACTGCGTTAACCCAGGATGGATTTGGACTGACGGAACGGCAAGTTACCTTTTCGCCTGATGGCCAAACGGTGATTTACAGTGCGGCAGAGGGGAATGACCCGGGTGCGCCTGGGGACTTAATCCAGCTTAACCTGAGCAGTGGCAGCGCCCGGCCTGTGCTGCGGACGATTGATATTGATGAGCGTAACCCGGTCTTCAGCCTCGACGGACGTTACCTGGCCTATGCTAGCGATGAAACCGGGCCGTATAACATCTACATTCGTGATTTGCAGTCCGGTGACACATTCCAGGTGAGCAACGAAGCCCTAGACCCGGTTTTCCCAGGCAGTTGGTACCAACCCGGTGTGGTTGCCCCAAGGCCGCTGCTGGAAACGCTACCTGAATCGTAGCGCCTTAGCTTAGCCACCAGCGGCGCTAGCCTTTCAGCGCCGTTGGTGCGTTCTATGTTACTTGACTTGCGTCGGGAGGCCCGCTAGCGTGGTCTTGAGGGCGGTCGCCTGAGTCATTAACTGTTGGTTGACGTAAGTAAGGCGTTCAAGGCTGATCGTCGCTGATTCAACCGTGTTATTTTGCTGTTGCAGCGCTTGATAGAGGGTACGCGTTGTTTCGCTGACGCTTTCCATGCCTTGTGTAACTGCTACGAACGATTGGCTAACCCCCTGGATACGACCAAATTCCTCATCAACCTGCATCATACCCGTTTCGGTTGCGTTGATGGTTTTGGTAATGGCTGATTGCACCTGATGCAGTAGCTGCCGAACTTGATCGGCTGCGGTTGTCGATTGGCCTGCAAGCAAGCGAACTTCATCGGCCACGACGGCAAACCCACGCCCTTGAACGCCAGCCCGTGCCGCCTCAATCGACGCATTGAGTGCTAACAGGTTTGATTGAGTCGCAATCTCACTGACCGACACGATAATCACGTCAATCTGCCGGGTGAGGGCAGCCAGCGTTGCGATCGTTTCTGCAATGACGGCAACCTGCTGTCGGATTTGGGTCATGCCCGCGACCGCTTCGGTAAGGGTATGCTGCCCGTTGTTCAGGTCGGCCCCTATGGATTGGGCATGCTGGCGCAGGTGGCTTGCACTTTGGTTTACCTGTGCACTTTGATGGCCGAGTGCTTGCAAGGTGTCATTGGTTTGTTGGATGATAGTCATCCACTCGGCTCCGCCGTCGGGATAGGCTTGCAGTGTTTGCTGAGCGTTTTGCACGGCACTGCGGATGGACACTGAGGATGCGTTTGTTACGGTTGCAGGCGGTTGCGGTGAAGGCGGCGGCTGTTCGTCAGCAACGGTCACGTCGCGCAGCGCGTACAGGATGAAGCCGCTGCATAGTGTCAACACGATAGGGGCAAGCCATCCCCACACAGGGCCAGGGAGGGCGGCATTGCCAAGTAGTAGCAGGAAACCGGCTAGCAATGAGCCAAGAACGGTGATTCGAGCAGTGTGCAATCGGGTTAGTAGCATGGGCATCAACTTTATTGTGATGTTGTGATGATTTGTTAAGGCAAGCATAGATTGAACAGCAAGCCGCTTCAAGAGTGATGCGGTTTAATTAAGCATGGTTTATCATGGAAGCCAGCGATTGGGAAAGTCACCTTTGTGAGAGCGCGGGCATAAGACCTAAGGAGCCATAAATGCGTTTGACACGTTTGATAGTGCTGTTGCCGTTGTTGCTACTTGTCGCCTGTGGGAACCAACCTGAACAGTCGGTGCAGGCTCCCGGCCAGCTTGGGGACGCCAACATCAATTGGCCCAATGATCCGAACTTCGTTGTTTTTCAGATAGACATTGTTGGCGGGCCAGATGACTTCGATGATCGTAATGACATCCCGTTGTGCACGATCTATGGCGATGGGCGCATTGTGTGGCTTGGCGACTCGCAGCCTGGGCAAACCCTGGTCTTGTTCGACCTGCTGAACCCTGAGATCGTTCGCAACTTTGTTTTGAACCTCGCCATCAACTACGACATTTACGACTATAGCAACCTGGCAGAGGTGCAGCCGTTAGGTGAGCAGCGCCCGGTTTACGAGCAGATCCGACTTAACCTGACCAATCAGACGCACACGACCGACGGCTTTGAGAACTGGCCCGCCAGTTATTTTACCGAGGTTCTGTCTGAGTGTCAGAATTTAAGCGTTAGGCCCGCGCAGTTTGAACCCGCTGGCGGCTGGATGAGTGCGACGTTGGCCAATAACTCTACCGATGCGACCATCATTGATTGGAACGCGGAGGCGTCTGGCATTAACCTTGCTCAGTTGACGGTATCGCGGCAACGGCTTTGGGTAGACAACGAGGTGCTGCCCATTATGTGGAACATCGTTGTCAGTTCACCCCGCAACCGCGTGTTCCGGCAAGATGACATTTTTTACCAAGTTGCGTTTGAAGTCCCCAACATTCATCGCTCGGCACCGCCCGTCCCAAGTGTCGAAGAACTGCCCGATGCCCGAAGCTTGACCGACCAGAATGACGATGCATCTGGTGAGGGTTCATAGTCGGTTTTTCGCCTCCTGCGTGAATTGCAGGGTGTGTCTTGTATATTGTGAGTCGCGGGGGGCTTTTCCCAGGAGCGTGTAGGAATGAAACTTTACTTGATGCGTCATGGTCATGCCGAACCCGGTTATGGTATCGCCGATGAAGACCGGGCACTCACCGATGTAGGGGTTGAGCGTATTCGCAACGCAGCGCATGTGTTGGCGCAAATTGGCATCGCGCCAGCACACATCTACAGCAGCCCGCGCTTACGGGCCAAACAAACAGCGCAAATCGTTGCAGACGCCCTGGGTCAGACGGTTGAAGTTCATGAGGCAGTGAACTTTGGCTTTGACTTAGCCGCAATTCGCGACTTTATTGCAGCCACTAACGGCGAAGAGGTGGATTTGATGTTTGTTGGTCACGAACCGATGCTCAGCAACATGATTGCCGCCCTGTCGCAGGGGACGGTGGTGATGAAGCCGGGCAGTTTCGCTCGCATTGATGTGACCTCGCGTCTTTCACCTAGTGGCGATCTGGTGTGGCTAATTGCGCCAAAGGTTTTTGATGCGCTGGCGTCAGGGTGAGTTAGCGCTCGTCGCGCAGCCCTTGCAGCAGCATTAAAACATCGTCAAAGCTCGCACGTTGTGCAAATTCATGCGCATCCCAAATCACGCGTGGGCAGATTTCCGCCTCAAGCAAATCAAATAGGTCAACGGCATGGTGGCGCGTTGCATTACTCGCTGTGGGTTGCGCGATAACGTAAGCAAGCAAATTTGCCGCTGGCTCTTTACGGTTTTCGTCGATTAGGGTGTCTGCAATCCCGACCATCGCGGCGAATGCGAGCGGAAGGTTACTTGTGGTGAGAAGGTCGTGGGTCATTTTTGTTGTGAGAGGGTTTTGTAAATGAAAAGAGCGATGCTCTCGCATCGCCCTTCCTGTTTCCAACGACCGAACTTAGATGTTGGTCATGATGTTGGAGAACACGTTACCGACTGCCGGCCCAAGCAGAGCCAGGATGACGATAACAACTACTGCAACCAGAACGAGGATGAGAGCGTACTCAACGAGGCCCTGACCCTCTTCACGAGGCTGGTAGATCATGATGATACCTCCTATTAGGATAATCATTGGGTTGCCATCGCAACCTGACTACAAAATATCACAATGCGAGTTCACTTGTCAAAGCGCAAAACCCCAAAATGCGGATGTTTTGCAGGGTTTTAACAAAATTTGTAGTCATAACTAAGTGGGGCTATTACGCACATCG
>CAWUJQ010000031.1:0-23461 GCA_963922445.1 uncultured bacterium | reverse complement strand
TCACTTGTCAAAGCATAAAACCCCAAAATGCGGGGGTTTTGCAGGGTTTTAACAAAATTTGTAGTCATGACTAAGTGGGACTATTACGCACATCGGTACTGGGAGGAATCGCACGCAAATGGGCACTCAGGTTTGTTAGCGGCTGGTTTAGTGTTGTTGGTAGATTATCCAGTTGAGCCAGCGACTGCACCCAGTATTGGTCGTTCAGGTTGGATGCATAAAGCGCTGTGAGCGAGTGATCGGTGAAGTTTTCTAGCAGGTAGGGGTATTCTTGGGTCAAATGATAGCGCACACCATCCAGCACCGTTTTCAGTGTCATGTCGCGCCCATCGACGTGGATTTTGATCTGCTGCCAGTTCGCTGCTTCTGTGGGGTGCTGCTCCAATTGGTCGTCAATGACACTAAGGTGCTTTTGACCCGCTTTTATCCAGCCGAATAACGCCGGGAACTCGCGCTCAGCGGGTGACACAATCGTTTCACCACGAAGCGTTAGTCGCATCGCCTCAAAAAAGGCCCGCAGGTACTGCATACATATTCCCTATTGGGTATTACGATCTTTCGCTTCAGTTTAACGCTTAAAGTAGCGAATAACGAGTTCTATCCCCGCCCCCAAAACCAAGATGACCTGCACGCCGACGGCAATCAGCAGCCAGGGTGAGCGATCTTGCAGTACGGTGATGCGGGATTGCTCAGGGTCGGCCAGAGCCTCTTGATTGTCATCTGGAATTGATGCAACGGTCATCGGGGTCGCCGTTGGAGTAAGCGAGGGCTGGAGCGTCGCTGATGTGCTGGACGGCGGAGGTTGGCCCTCACTTAGCGCGGTGGCGGTCGGTGTTTGAGTTGGCGTAGTGGTGTCTGTGGGCAAGGGCGTGACTGTCGCCGTAGGTTGGCTGGGCGTCGGTGTATATGTGCCATCAGCCGATGGAACGAGCAGCACCCCGCCAATTTTGAGTTCACGCACGCTGAACTCATCCATCTCGTTGATTTCGAGCATGTAGGGCACATCATCCCAGGTGTACCCATAAAGCAGGGCAATGTCACCAATCGTATCGCCGGGTTGTATCTCGTGCATGATGTTGCCCATTGCATCTACACCAACCACGAAAGATGGTGGTGGCGGTGGGGCGGCTTCGCTGTTGCCATTGCCACTACTATTATTTGCAGAGGCGCTATTGCCCGTGCTGACGTTGAAATTGGTGGGCGCGGTGCCACCAAATACAAGCACATAGGTCGTGCCAATGTTGCCGCTGGCGATGCCAATGCCAACATGCTGATAGCTTGCGTTGGTTAGGCTGCGGTAATGCACCGCACTGTTAACCCAAAACGTCCATGCCGTGTCTACCCCGGCGTTACCCGCATAAATATTCTCGCTCACCCATTGCGAACCGTAACCCGCAGCGGCTGCGCGTGTTCTAGGTGTTGAGCCGTCACTTTGGGTGTGGCTGACCTCACCCGTAGCTGCCATCCACTGGGCGTGGTTAATCGCCGCTTGCGTCAGCGAACCATTTAGTGAGTATGGGGCCAACCCAAGCGATGACCGTAAGTTGTTAATGCGGTTGAGTAAGTCGCTCTCGTATTGGGCATCGGCGTGAGGGGTAACGCACATCAAGGTTACGACACACACGACAAACCCGATAAGGTGACGATAACGCATAGGATTCTCAGGGAACCATCATTTCAAAACAAACGGCGGGTAGTGTGGCACACCCAGCCTCATTTTTGTAGCAACAGTTCTGCTTGACTTTGCTACTTTGGCGTTATAATTAGTACGTTCGCAAATGTAAACCATTCAGGGAAACTCAATGTCCGTTCTGCCGAGCGCTATTTTTGTTGTTATATTAAGCTACCTGCTAGGAGCCATCCCCTTTGCTTACATCGTCGCCCGGCTCAACGGCATCAACATCTTCGAAGTGGGTAGCGGTAACATGGGCACCACCAATGTGATTCGTGCTGTTGGCCCCGTCAAGGGGATTGGTGTGCTGTTACTAGACCTGCTCAAGGGGGTGGTTGCTATCTTGATTGCCCGTTATGTGCTACAGCCCTACGCTGATACGGCGACCGTGCTGGCTGCCATCGCTTCAATTATTGGCCACAACTGGTCGGTTTTCGCCTGGATGGTCACGGGTAAGCTACGCGGCGGCAAGGGGGCGGCCACGGCTCTAGGCACCTTTTTAATGATCGCCCCCATATGGCTGACAGTGACCATGCTAGCCGTTGGCAGTGCAATTTTGGTACGTACCCGCTACATGTCATTGGCTGTGTTGGTGATGGTGTGTATTGCCGCACCGACACTGTTGATTCTGTCCGTGGTGCCTGCTAGCCCGCTTAACGAAAATCACCTCGTGTATACGCTGATGCTCACAGGTGTGATCTTTTATCGTTTTCGTGACAACATTCAGCGGCTGCGCGCAGGCAATGAACGCCGCGTGGGTGAACGCGCCTAGATGCACAGTCCACGTCAGTGGCTTCTGGCCTGGATAAGTTGCGGCCTGATGTTTTTGGGGGCTACTGCTGCATGGGCTTCATTTGGGTTGCCGCTCACGGAGCAGCGACCAACCTTGCCGCCTACATGGACGCCCACCTTCACCCCGACGGCCACGCTTACCTTTACGCCGACCCTCACGCCAACCATTACCCCCACAGTTCCGCCGGAGGAATTTTGCGCGTCGGAGTTTGTCACGGTCGTGCCCAATTCGGGGCTATCGCTGCCATACACAGGGACGTTCTCTGCACTTGTTGGGGCCAATGCAGAAGACACCATCCTGTTGTTTCGGCTAACGCATCGCTTGAGCGGGATAGAAGCCACTGAGGAGTATTCTCAGCCGGGTTTGGTTGGCTTTGAGGTGCCTGTGGCGGTGTTACCCCGTCCAGGGCTGTATGACTGGCAGTTTCAGCTAGTAGACGCTGACGGCAACGTGCTATGTGACGAAACGGGACACTTTTTTGCGGGCCGTGAAGCTTGGCTTACACCAACGGTGCCACCTACGCAAACCCCGCCAGTTGTTATTGTGACGGCCACGCCAGCGAGTACACAAACGCCAGTGATTATCATTGTCACAGCCACGCCAGATGGATTTGAGCCTACGCCTGAACCCGCCATCCGTGAACGCGTGACGCCCGCCCAACCTGCCACTGCCATCACCCCCGATCAATAGGGAAATATGAACACATACGAAGCCAAATTGCAACAGGAAGCCGCTCTGTGGGGTAGCGCGGATGAACACACCGCGTTGACCACAGCACCGGATTGGCGCATTCATCGGGATTTGTTGCACAACGTGGTGATGCACACCGCAGACATTGACGCGTTGTTGGCGCTGGTGGCACCTGGAATGCAGGTACTTGAATTGGGGTGCGGCTCAGGTTGGTTGACGTTGGCAATGGCGCAGCGAGGGGCCAATGCAACCGGCTTAGACATCAGTGCGCGTTCGCTGGACGTGGCGCAAGCGTATTATGCGTCGATTGCAGACGAGGTGAAAGGAACGGCGACCTACGAGGTTGCTGACCTGAACAGGCTCACGTTACCGGCCAACACGTATGACATTATCGTGACGCGGGGCACCCTACATCATCTCGTTGAGCTAGAGCATGTTATTGCAGAAGTGTGCAGCGCGCTGAAGCCGGGTGGGTTGTTCTGGATTAGCGATCAAGACGGTGATGAGACACTAGGCACGGCGCTGTTTGCCAGCGCGTTGATGTTCGCCCTGCCAACGGTGGTGAGCTATCGTGATAAGGTTCGCGGCCTGATGGAGTTCGGTGCGCGGGCACCGCAGCGCATCAAAGCCAGCATGGAAGCAGAGGGCCTATCACCGTTTGAAGGGGCCGGGCGTGACCATGATTGGGTGGCTATCGTCAAACGGCGCTTTTTGGTGGAGCGGCAGATCACAAAACCCGCTGTGACGGGCTACCTCGCTCATCAGGTGCAGTTGCCATATTCACAGGCGGTGGCTGTGCTGCGGGCGATAAAGGCTGTGGACGGCACCCTTACTCGCTTGGGATTGCTTCACTCCACGGGCGTGATTTTGTATGCGCGCAAGCCAAATGCAACGTGAGGGCTGTTAGAGAAGCCGTTGTAACCCTGCCCGGCATCAAGATATAAATCTTGTGTTAGCAATCACACGCTTTGATTGCCGCATGAACCGTTATCGTCTATACTGACCCCCTAGCATAGAGATAGAAAACCCAACATGATAAGCCAGAAAACTATCGAGACGCTCGAACTCCCGAAAATACTAGAGCGCCTCGCCAATCACACATCTTTTTCCGCAGGGAAGGAGATGGCCCGTGACCTCTTCCCCACAACTGACCTTGAAGAAGCGCAAACGTGGCAGCAAGAAGTGACAGAAGTGCGCGAGTTGATGGAGAAGAACGAAAACCGAATCAACCTGGGCAGTGTGCGCGATGTGCGCGATGTCGCGATTTCCGCTGTGCGCGGTGTTGTCATTGAGCCGAACGTGCTGCTCGACATTCGCCTGACACTGCGCCGTGCAGAAACGCTTAAGCGCACCCTGAGCAAGATGAAGCACCAATTCCCGCTGCTGGCCAACATTGTCGCTGAAATTGAGCCGTGCAGCCTGCTTCAGGAGTCAATTGAAAAGGCGATTGACGATAATGGCGAAGTGCGTGATAGCGCCAGCCCGCGCCTTGCCATCATTCGCCGTGACCTGAAGACCACGTTTGATCGGCTGCAAACAAAGCTCAATCGCATTATCAGCAGCCCGAACACGGCCCAATACCTGCAAGAGAGCATCATTACCATGCGCAATGGGCGCTATGTGGTGCCCGTCAAAGCGGATTTCAAGGGCCGTCTACGTGGAATCCTGCATGATACGTCGTCGTCTGGGGCTACCGTTTTCATTGAGCCGGAAGTCACGGTAGAACTCAATAACGAATGGCGTGATCTGCAACTGCAAGAGGAGAAGGAAATTCGGCGCATCCTGGCCGCGTTGACGGAAGAAGTCGGCGAAAATAGTGAAGATGTCGTGCGCACTGTAGACGTGCTGGCTTACATCGACCTTGTGAAAGCGAAGGCGGAGTTTGCCGAGGCAATCAATGGGGCGCAGCCCGTGCTTCTGCCATTCAAGCAGCGCGGCACGCACACCGATCATCCCGGTAGTGTAATCTACTTTGAACAGGCCCGTCATCCGCTTATTCCAGGGAAGGTGGTGCCAATTGATGTTGAGTTCGATGACGATACCTGGTCGCTGGTCATCACAGGGCCGAACACGGGTGGCAAAACGGTCGCCCTAAAAACAGTCGGCCTGCTCACGTTGATGGCGCAGTGCGGTATCCATCTGCCATGTGTAGACGCAAAGCTATCTGTATTTGAGGGCATTTACGCTGACATTGGCGACGAGCAGAGCATTGAGCAGTCGCTCAGTACGTTCTCCGCTCACATGACGAATACCATTGACATCCTCGAAAAGTGCGATGATCGCTCGTTGGTGCTGCTGGACGAGGTCGGTGCAGGCACTGACCCGGCGGAAGGCTCAGCGCTGGCGCGGGCTATCCTGAATCACCTGGTGGCGAAGCGGGCAACGACAATGGTCACGACGCACCATCCAGAACTGAAAGCCTACGCCGTTGAAACCGAAGGCATTCGCAACGCGAGCGTGGAATTCGACATCGAAACGCTGTCGCCCACCTATCGCCTGATTATCGGCTTACCAGGACGCTCGAATGCGCTGGCGATTGCGTCACGGCTTGGCCTTCAGGATGACATCATTGAGGATGCCCGCACGATGGTCAGCAGTGCCGACCTGGACGCGGACAAAATGCTTGATGAAATCCACCGTTCGCGTGAGGAAGCCCGCCGCCGTGAAGCGGACATCGCGGCTTTGCAGGAAGATATTGAAACTGAACGCGCTGAACTCCGTGAGCGCCTCGATAAGCTAGAAGATGAGCGCCGCGATGTGCTGGTACAGGCTCAGCGTAAGGCGGAAGCGGAGGTCAACGAACTGCGGGATGACATTAAGCGGCTGCGCCAGGACATGCGTTCTGCGTCTATGCCGCTGGAAAATCTACGTGCTATCCAGGAGACGGCAGATAGGCTGGTGGAATTCGCTCGTCAGCCCATCGGCGATGAAGATGCGATTGAGGTGCCAGCGGCTGAGGAATCGAGCTGGAAACCGCGCCTGGGTGATACTGTCTGGTTAGAAACGCTTAAGGCAGAGGGGCAGGTGATCGAACTCGAACGCGAGGAAGCGCTGGTACAGGTGGGCACCCTCAAAATCCGTGCAGACGTGCATGACCTGCGGCGGCCCAATCGCCAGGACAAGCGCGTTGCGGAAAAGGAACGCTCACGCCGCCGCACCGGGACGACGAGCTACAAAGAGGCGCACCCAAAGGTCGAATCACCCGGCCTGGAGTTGGACCTGCGCGGTCAACGGGTGGAGCAAGCTTTGAAGAACCTGGATGACTACATTGACGCAGCTTACCTGAGTGGACTGCCGTTTGCACGCGTGATCCACGGTAAAGGCACAGGCGCTTTGCGGAAGGCCGTTCGCGAAATGGTAGATGGGCACCCACTGGTGAACAAAGTTGTTGCAGCTAAGCCAAGTGAAGGAGGTGAAGGCGTCACTGTGATTCATATGGCACCGCTACGATAGGGGTTTGCTTAACAGTTTTTTGGGGGCACGCTGCCAACACCGTGCGGCGTGTATAATTGCTGGATAAACAACAGACAGGTGTGCCCCAATGCTGAAATCTATCGGTAAATGGCTCCTCAATGCGGTTGTGCTACCCATCTATGTCTGGTTCATGGAGCGGGTGCTAGGCTGGCAGGTTGAAGGCTACAACATTACCGAGCGTAAGCTTATCCTCCTCACGGAGCCACACACATCCAATTATGACATCATGGTGGTGTTCTACTGGGCGTCTAAAGTGCGACGGCGCGTTCACTTCGTTATCAAAAAAGAAACGCAAGACTGGTTCCTGATTGGGCGCTTTTTGACGTGGGCGGGTGCAATCTATATTGACCGCGAAGCACCGCTCAGCACGCTGAAGACGATCTTGCGTGAAGTGCGCGCCAAAGACGACTTCATCCTACTGATTGCGCCCAGCGGCACGCGCCAATATACCGAGGGATGGAAGCCCGGCTTTCACTACCTAGCCCAAAAGACCAAGCTGCCGATTATTGCCGCCGGGGCTGATTTCGCACGTAAGCGTGCGATCATTGGCGAACCGCTTGATGCCTCAAATGACATTCATGCAGACATTGAGAAACTGCGGCCCTTTCTGGAACAAATCACTGCTAAGCACCCAGAGCGCGTTGCGCCCATCCGCCTGATTGCCGAACAGCATGAGAATGTGCCCGTTTAGGCAAAAAATCACGGTTTTCATGTAGAAAACATTGGCGCAGTTGCATAACCTTCAGTACAATCCCTAACATAATGAATTTCTTCGTAAAGGCAAACGGCAGTTGGGCAAGCATTTCTCAATCCAATTCAAAAACGACGATAGCAGCGCGTACATCCTCTGTACCATCCATCAATGGAACGATTGGCCTCAGATCGGGGATGTAGTTACCAAAGTCAAACGGGCAATCGCTCGCGGCACAACAGTTGATTACGTTGTTTACGTTTTCGCCAGCGATCTGAAGGTTCCGCAGCCGTGGTCATTGCCACTGATTGCTGAATTTATGGCGACGATGAGCACGATAGAGCGGCCAAACGTCATGGTGAATGCGCCGCGGCAACTGCGCGTGTTTGTCAGAATGGCTCAACAGGTATATGGAGCCAACGGTTCACCAGCGCAGCTGAGTTTTGTGGATAACGTCAAAGACGCGTCAAAAGGGGTTACACCCCACCACGCCGCGACCACACGCTAGACGGGACGCGTGCCGCTGGTGTATTGGTCAGTCAGGTTCAATCGGTCGCAGTGCGTGCGGTAGCTGACTTCGAACGTTAATGGACGGGCCGATTGTGCGAGTACGAGCCGCATGTCGTAAGCATCCTCGTCGTTGTCGAAGTAGTACCCCTCTTTAATGCCATGCACGGTAAAGCCATGCTTGCGGTAAAGCGCCTGTGCTGAGGTATTGCTGACGCGTACCTCCAGCACGACGTGTTGCACACCCAGCGTAAGCGCACGCCGCAGCATCGCTGCCAGGGCAAGCTCCCCCCACCCTTGCCCGCGAAAGTCCGGATGGCTGGCAATGGTGCTGATGTGAGCCTCGTCGCCAAAGTGCCACAGTCCCCCATAGGCCAACACCACATGATTGTATCGCTGCTGCCTTGTGATCGACTGCCACAAACTCTGCCAGCCATTGCCTGGTGGCAGGCGTCGGGTGCTGTCTACAACCACCATATGGCTATAGTGCGAGTGTGTCATCTCTCGCAAGTAAGTGGCTGCTGACCACGGCGTGTTAAACGAGCGTGCCTCAATCCAGCTTACCTGCGCCAAATCGGATGGCCGCATGTAGCGAATTCGATAGGATGAATCAGTTTGGGCCATGACGACAGTTTAGGGGGTGTTTGCCTGGATGGTGTTCATGTAATAGGGTACCACTGACGTTGCCAGGAAGTCCTCTGGGTCGCCTTCCTGTAGGCGTTGTTGGGCGACCTCGGCAGCGAAGCTGGCTCGGCGTAGGCTGTAAGCCGCTGGCGCGAATTCAACTCGCAGGTCGGGGCGCTGCTGTAGCGCCTGCTGGTGCGCCTCACGTCCGTTCTCATCGATTTCACCAGCTAATGTCGCTCGACCATCAATCGTCTGGTAGAGCGCTTCCCATGTGAACAGGCGCGGTTCGCCGCGCTGCACCCAACTGGCAAAGTTCCAACGGTAACGACCCGCAATCACGCGCCCACGCCCCGCCCGCACGACGGCGATGAGGGTGCTGTCATATTTGGGTTGCCCGGCGACAAGTGCGTCCAAGGTCGTTACGCTAACCAGGGGCAATTGACGTGCGGCGGCCAGCCCTTTTGCCATGGACACCCCAATGCGCACGCCCGTGTATGATCCAGGGCCAGCCACAACCGCCAACGCGGTCAAATCGTGTGCTGTGATCCCCGCGTTTTGCAGCAGTGTGGCTGTGGCTGACGCAAGCATCTCGGTGTGGTTATTCGGGGCTTGCCACGTTTGCTCGGCCAGCAGCGTATGGTCGTCGCGCACTGCAAGGCTCAGCATTCGTGTGGCTGTATCAATGGCGAGTAAGTGCATATCAGATGCCAAACGCCTGCTCACGGAACTGTTCAACGAGTGTTTCGTACCGTGTGCCGTTGCTATCAAGCAGTAGGTTTCGTCGCGTGGAGTCGATGACACGCAGTTCGATGCGCAGATGCGCCGGCGGTAATGCTGCTTCGATGCGCTCGGCCCATTCGATGAGCAGGATACCCTTGCGGTCAAGCATGTCATCGAAGCCAACTGTGTCAATTTCGTCAGCGCTTTGCAGCCTGTAACAGTCCAAGTGGAAGAGCGCCTCACCGTCTGCACGGCGGTGTTCATGCACCAAGGTAAACGTGGGGCTTGTAAGTGGGTAGGGCGCTCCCCAGCCTTTGCCCACACCGCTCGCAAATACCGTTTTGCCCGCGCCCATGTCCCCCGCCAAGCAAATCACATCGCCGGGTACGAGCAGCTTACCCATCCGTGCGCCAAGGCGGGCAGTTTGTTGTGGGCTGTGGCTGATGATGTCTAGTTCGCCTTCGCGGATGATCGGCAAAACGCATTCTCTCGACTTTGGTTGTATTTGCTCCAGATGCTGCTGATTATACACAGTCCCCGTTTGGCGGTAAACCGAAGCCAGCCCAACGCAAGTTAACCGCACTCATACAATAGCTTAACGGAATAACGCGGCCAGTTCGTTGATATGCGGAATTGGACTCTCTATAATACGTCTAGGTAGCCTAAAGGCGGAGTGGTCGTTCCATGTCATCATCAAGCATTGGCAGACAGGTTGTTCTGATCGTGGTTGCGGCCAGCGCTGCATTGGCCGTTTTGGTCATCGTCCTCGTGTTGGCGATCAGTTATCAAACGCAGCGCCACAGCACCGAGGGTGCCTTGTTGGAGAATCATGCCGCAATCTCCAACTTGCTTGAGCGCGAGGTGAATGAGGTTGCGGCCAGCGTGAATACAGTCGCTGGGCAAATCGCCACAGATGATGCTTCTGTAGACAGTGTGCGTCAGGCTGTTGTTGCCACGCTTGGTTCTGGTGCTAGCACAGACGTAGTCAATGTTCACCTCTATCTCACGCGCCAACGCGATGTTATCACCCTGGATTATCATGCGTCGGGCGATCCCACAGCGCTTGCCAACGCCCCTATCGGAATTCTAGACGACGCATTGCCCTCATCACCGGATGAAACCTACTGGTTCAATATTGCGCGAAGTCGCGACGAAGCAACCTGGTACGGCCCGTTCTTCCCCGACTACGGTACATTCGATGCGCTGGTTGTCGCGTATGCGGTGCCAGTTGAAAACGGGCTGCTGTGGGCTGAGGTACCAGTGGCCGTTTACGAGGGCATTATCGCGGCACAGCTTCAAACCCAGTTTGCAGGCAACGTTGAGGGCTATGCCTTCCTGATGACGCAGGGGGGCGACATTATCGCCGCTGTCGAACCACCCGGTTTGCTCCCCGAAGTCGGTGATCGTCTGCCGAACATCATTGAACTGCCGGGGTACCCAGAAGCGCAAAATAACAGCCAGAGCAGTAACCTGGGCATTCCAACACGCATGGCAGACCCACTAGATAACCAGGGGCGGCAGTATGTGTTGAACGACATTGTCCCCCGCACGGGTTGGCGCCTCGTGCGTGTGATTCCAGATACCGTGTTGCAGGAGGCTGTGCCGCTGCGGGCAACGGCGGCCATTGTTGGTGTGGTGGTGCTTGGCCTGATGGCGATTGGGTTCGGCATTACCCGTTACATGGATCAAGTTGTGCTGACACCCCTCGAACGGTTGACGTCTGCGGCGCACACGATTGGTGCTGGTGACTTGCGCTATCAAATAGCCCACCAGGAGCGTACCGATGAGGTTGGGCATCTGGCAGTCGCGCTGGAGGAGATGAAATCGAACCTCTCTACGTCCTATGAGCAGCTTGAGGATTGGAGTAGCAAACTCGAACAGCGTGTCAAAAGCCGCACCCGTGAACTAGAAATCGCCCGCCGCGAGGCCCAGGCCAGTGCCAACGAACTGCGCGCCGTTTACGATGAATCGCTGTTGGTGGTCAGTGCCTACCAGTTGCAAACCATTTTGCAAACGCTGATGCAGCGCATTCACACGCTGCTTGATGCGAGTTACACGGCTGTGTGGTTGGTGGAAGAAGACCAAGATCACATACGGCTGGTCAATAACACGAGTGATGACAAAGCGAGCATTGGGAACACGCTCAAGCTGGGCGAAGGGCTGGCCGGGCGCACTGCTTTGGAACACAAGCTACAAGTTGTGGAGGACTACCCCAACTGGAGCCACCGTGAAAAAGTTGAAACGGCGGACAATTTGCATCAAGCGATGGCGGTGCCGCTGGTGTTTTCCAATGACATTATCGGTGCGGTTGTTGTGGGGCGCAGCTACGAAGACCCGTTCTTTGAGGTGGACGACCAGCGGTTGCTGCGCTTGTTTGCAAACCTGGTAGCGCCCGCCGTTCGCAACGCCCAGCTATTTGTGCAGCGTGACCACGCCATGCGCGAAGCCGAGCGTGCGAACCAGGTGAAAACCCGCTTTTTGGCCAGTGTGACGCACGAACTGCGTACCCCGCTCAACCTGGTGATTAACAACATGGACTTTATGCGCATCGGTGTGTTTGGGGACGTGACTGATGAGCAGATTGCTCGCCTTGACCAGACCATTCGTAGTGCGCAGCACCTGCTCTACCTCATCAACGACCTGCTTGATGTCAGTAAGATCGAAGCTGGTGAGCTGGAACTTTACATTCAGGAAAACGACCTGTATACGCTGCTGGAAGATGCCATTGCCAATACCGAGGTGGTGCTGGAACAGCATGGCAAACAAGGCAAGGTGCAACTCATCCCCGAAATTGACGAAGACATCCCGCCCTTCCCAATGGATGCACGGCGGATGCGCCAAATTCTTGTCAACTTGCTGAGTAACGCGGTAAAGTTCACTGAAGAAGGTCACGTCAAGCTGCGCGTCATCAATCGACGGCACTACGTCCGTATAGAAGTGGAAGACAGTGGCATGGGCATCGCGCAAAACGAGGTGAACAAGTTGTTCGAGGCGTTTGAGCGCACCACCAGCGCCAAGGAAAAAGCCATCGAAGGGACAGGGCTTGGCTTGCCTATCTGTAAGTTCCTTGTAGAAGCGCATGGCGGCCAAATTGACGTGACATCGGAAGTCGGCGTCGGATCCACGTTTTGGTTTACCGTGCCCACACGTCAAAAGCGGGACACCGCGTCGGAAACTCAACAAATGCCAAGCTTACTCAATCGTGTCCGCAGTGATAATGGTGACGCTTAGGTCAATCGTCTCAAGCGATCAAAATAGTAACCCAATAGCCAAGGAGCGATACACACCGTGGATAACTTCCCAGAGAACCCACAAAAAGCCAAGAATTCACCGGCAGAAGCTCAGCCGCCCGAAAAGAATGATAAAAGTCAAACACGTGAGCAGTCTGGCAAGAGCGGCGGTGGCGGAGGTGCCACTAAACACGACGATAAACAATCACCGAATAAGTCGTAGTTGACACTGCCGTTTCACGATTAGATTAGACCAGGGAGAGAGAATTAAGTTATGAATGACCAGAACCAAGCTGCGCCTGAATCGCAGCCAGAACAGAACAACACCGCTGGTAATGACCCGGCTTCTGCACAGAATGACACATTGCCTGAAACCCAGGTCATGAGCCAGGGTGCTGATGACGCGAAGCCTGCCACAGAACAAGCGCCTACAGCGCCGCCCCGCGAGAAGAAAAACCCGGTAGACATAGACCTGTCCAAAATTAATGCGTTAGTGGTAGAAGATGACGCAGGCGGTATGGCCATTATTGGCGTGATGATGCGCTTTTTGAACATCAAGGCTTACATTAACACGACGGGCGAAGGCGTCGTTCAAATGGCCCGCGCGATGCACCCGCGCCCGGACATCGTCTTTTGCGACATCAATTTGCCACGGACGAATGGCTACGAAGTGCTGAAAGAACTCCGCAGCGATCCAGACCTCAAAGAAATGTTAATTATCGCCGTTACCGCCCAAGACGCCGATACAGAAATCCCGAAGGCACGCGAGGCGGGCTTCGATGGTTACATCGGCAAGCCCCTAAACCGGATGCGCTTCCCCAAGCAACTTCGTCGCATCTTGGCTGGCGAAGAAGTTTGGGAAACATACTAAGCTAAATGTGTGTGGGCTTGTGACTGTTGCACACAGCCCACGCATATTGCTATGCGCTGTATTAAGTGATTACTGCTTGGGCAGCGCAGACGCCCACGTAGTCTCTCCCTCGCTTAGTATGATGGCGCTCACAAACGTTTAAGTGGCTTCGACGCGGCTACTTAGCATTCAATTTAATCGAAGATTAAACTTCTTTGAAGCTTTGGGTAACAGAGTACATAATTTTTGTGGTTACGATAGCGACGATTGCCAATCGGCGTTGCACTGTAACGCCACTTTTCATCGTGTACAAACTTGGGAAAAAATATCATGACCGACCACCGTCACCTCACGATTCTATCGCACAGCAAGGGTGAGGCCGTCAAAACGTTTGCAGAAAGCCTGATCCCCTACCTAGAACCGATTCAGGTCCAACGCAATCGAACCGGGTTGGTCATGCTTCCAGCACAAGATAGCGTGCGCGGAACTGTGTTTCACCTGGGCGAAGTTCTGGTAAGCGAGGCGCTGCTCACAGTGGTGGGCGATTGTGAAGGCTATGGTGCCTGCTTAGGCCGCGACCCTGAGTGGGCGGTAGCGCTGGCCCTCGTGGATGGTGCGTTACGCGCTGGCATTCAGACTGAGGCGATTGAGGCCTTCGTCACTGAGCAAGCAGCGGTGCTGGCAGCACAAGGCGAGGCGCTGCTGCGGACGGTCGAGGCGACCCGCGTGGAGATGGAGACCTTCTAATGGACGGTCATCCACACTATAACCGAGCCGAGCAGCTTGCTCGCGACACATTCCGTGCGCTGATGAGCGCCCTGTCCTTTCCGGGGCGTGTGTTTCAACTGCCCCTGGGTGATGTTTCTACGATTACCAGCTTTGCCACCATTGGGGAAACACTCCTCGACCTGGAAACAACCTACTATACCTCCGACAGTGACATGGACACGTACCTGAGCCGGACAGGGGCAAAAGCAGCCCCGGCAACCCAGGCGGCTTATCATTTCTATCCACAAGTTGATGACATGACCATGAGCAGCATCAACGCGGCTTCTGTGGGTACAATGCTCTACCCAGATCAATCGGCAACAATTTTTGTTGGTTGCAAACTACGGGCGCGCGTTACCCTGCAATTGACAGGGCCGGGCATTCCCCTGGCTGACCACTTGCAGGTCAATCAACTGCCGCTCGATTTTTGGGATGCACGCAAACAGGCTATTGACCAGTATCCGCTCGGTTGGGATGTGATCCTGGTTGACGGGCGTGACATCGTTGGCCTACCCCGCACGACACAAATAGAAGTCCAGGAGGCTTCGTAACCCATTTATGGCATATGTAGCCACAAAAGGCGGTGAGGCCGCCATCCAGCAGGCTGAGCGGCTGTATCACCAGATGAAAGGCCGCGTAACCCGTGACGCGGTGCAGACCGTACTGGACACGATGCCCTACCTGGTAGACCGGGTCATGGGCGAAGGGTCGCTGTATGCGCCTGAGTTGGCAGCTCTGGCGCTTGTGCAGTCTGGCGGTGACCTGTATGAGGCTGTGCTGCTGCTGCGGGCGTATCGCTCAACGCAGCCGCGCCTTGCCTACGCCGCGCCCGTCACACCAGATAAAACGCTGACAGTGCGCCGCATCTCAGCAGCATTTAAGGATATACCCGGTGGGCAGGTGTTAGGCCCAACGCTGGACTACAGTCACCGCGTGCTGCGCCTGGACGTTTTGGATGGCGCTGATGACCCCATTGAGGCGGTAGACCCCGCTGACAAACCTGCCCCAAGGAGCTATCCAGCCGTTGCAGACTGGCTGCGCCACAACGGAATGATGGCTCCGTATGAACCGGATAGTAACCCGGACAATCCATCGGATATTCCTGACCTAACGCGAGACTCCGTGGCCATGCCTGCCCCGCGTGCGCATCGCTTGCAAGCCCTGGCCCGCTCAGAAACAGGTGGCACATTGGCGCTTGGCTATGCAGGGATGCGCGGCTATGGGTTCACACACCCGACGGTGAACGAACTGCGCCTGGGCTACGCGGAGGTCGAGATGGAACACCCAATCACTGGAGAAGCCTTTAGTGTCGGTCGCGTGCGCACCAGCCAGGGCGAGGTGGTTACCCAGGGCAGCGACGGCTACCAAATCGGATTCACAGCAACACTGGGCTGGAATGAGGTCAAGCTGATTGCAGGGGCCACGCTGGACATGGAGATGAGCCAACCTGAACCGCATCCCGCGCACAGCGAGGATTTTGTGCTGTATCACACCGAAGTTGTTGAAGCATCTGGCTTTTGTATTCACTTTAAGCTGCCTCACTACGTGACGTTTTCCAGCAGTATGGATGCGCTGCGCAGGGCAATGCAGGCAGAGTACCCCGGTATGAAAACGGACGTCCAGCAAACTCAGCCCGACCTGGAAGAGGATGTGACCGCATGACGCACCTTAAAGACCTTGCCCAAGCCGATACGGGCTACAGCTACGCATTTTTAGACCCGTTTGCCAAGCGCGAACTCCGCCGCCAGATGCTCAAAGCTGTGGCGATTCCAGGCTATCAGGTGCCCTATGCCAGCCGCGAACTGCCTATCGCACGTGGTTGGGGGACGGGCGGGTTGCAGGCCACGCTTAGCCTCGTCAGCCCTGATGACACGGTGAAGGTGATTGACCAGGGGGCAGACGACAGCGTGAATGCAGCCAATCTGCGTCGATTCATCACACGGATGAGCGGTGCCAAAACCACGACAGACACCGCCAAGGCCACCATCATTCAAAGCCGGCACCGCATTCCGGAAGAGCGGTTGGATGAAGAACAAGTGCTGGTGCTACAGGTTCCTGACCCTGAACCGCTGCGCCGCGTGCAAAGTGATATGGGCAAAGCACGAGAAATGCACGCTGATAGCGACTATGGCCAGATGTGGCTCACACTTTATGAGCAGTTGGTGCGCTTTGGCGACTATGTAGAGGGGGCCAGCTACCCGGTTGTTGTGCATCAGCGCTATGTGATGGCCCCTAGCCCAATCCCGCGTTGGGATAACCCCAAGCTGCATCAAGCTGCTCACCTGACCATACTGGCGGCAGGCCGTGAAAAGCGGTTGTATGCTGTGCCGCCATATACCAATGTCTATCCGCTAGAGTTCACCGACGTCCCGTTCCGCGTGGAGAATCAGGATGGGCGGATTTGTATACGTACAGGCGGGCAGAACAAGTTCATGACCGAAGTGCCGCAGCCGGATGGCACAGCACAGTATGAAATCTCCGATACAGGCTATACGGATAAGCTCACGGAGAACACACCGCCTGATGAAACGTACTACGACGACGAGGGAACGTTCTACCATGACGGCTACCTACGTTCCTGACGTGGTGCCGCTGGATGCACCCAAGCTGGTTGCAGCAGCACCCCTGCTGACGGTTCGCAATGTAGCCAAGCAATATGGGCGTGTGCAGGCGGTGAATGACGTTAGCTTGGACGCTTACCCAGGTGAGGTATTAGGGATTGTCGGTGAGTCCGGTTCTGGAAAATCGACCGTATTGCGGCTGTTGAACCTGCAAGAGGACCCGGACGCGGGTAGCTACACGCTCAACATCCCGCAACTGGCCGAGATGAATTTGTTCGACCTAGACCCATACAAGCGCCGGGCTGTGCAAACGCACCACATCGGTATCGTTTATCAAAACCCGCACCTGGGACTGCGAATGCGGTATACCAGCAGCGGCAACGTGGCGGAGCGATTGCTCATCACGGGGGAGCGTTCCTACAAGACGCTGCGTGACGCAGCGGAACAATCCCTGGCTGTGTCGGAATTTCCGCTTGAACGTATGGACGACATGCCTGCGCACCTATCTGGCGGCATGCAGCAGCGCGTTCAGCTTGCAAAGGCCATTGCCCTGCGTCCGGCGCTGCTGCTGTTGGACGAGCCAACAACGGGCCTTGATGTGAGTGTGCAGGCACTCGTGCTAGACACGCTCAAGCGGATGCAGCGTGAAACGGCTGTGACGATGGTCATCGTATCGCACGACCTGGGTGTTATTCGCACGCTGGCAGACCGGGTGGTGGTCATGCGGCATGGCTGTATTGTTGAAATCGGCCTGACTGACCAAATCCTGGAAGACCCGCAAGCCCCCTACACTCAGCAACTTGTACACGCCAAACTATGACATGCACACAGGACGGGCATGATCTTAACTGTAGAGAATTACACCAAGCGGTTCCACATTCACCATTTGGGGCGGCACATCACGGCCTTTGAAGGTCTGGATTTTACGCTAGAAGCGGGGCAGTTTTTACGAGTAAGCGGCCCGAACGGTGTTGGCAAATCGACTTTATTGCGCTGCTTATTTCGCAGTTATCGGCCTACGACGGGCCGGGCGCTTTACCAATCCCTGCACGGCGAGATTGACCTGGCCAGGGCTGCTGATGTAGACATCAGTCTGCTGCGCCGCGAGGAGATCGGATTTGTGACGCAGTTTTTGCGCCCGCGCCCGCGTGTGACCACCCTGGAACTGGTTGCGGAACCCCTCGTGCAGGCGGGCGCAGCCGATGCTCACGCTCAGGCCAAAGCCGAAGCCCTGCTTGATGCGTTTGGCCTCAAGCCCGCGCTCTGGCAAGCGTACCCGACGATGTTCAGCGGTGGCGAACAGCAAAAAGTCAATCTGGCTCGTGCGTTGATCCGCCCCCGGCGCTTGCTCCTGCTTGATGAACCTACAGCCTCGCTTGATGCGGCTGCCCGTGAGTCGCTAGCAAGCCTACTGGCTGACCTCAAGGCGCAGGGGGTGGCCATGATTGGGGTATTACACCACCCTGAAGATGTGCAAAACGTGATTGATGATACGATTACGCTACGTGCGCCAATTGGCGATACGCCATCCCAACCAACGGAGAACAACCATGTGGCTCAGTGAATTAAAGATCGTTCTGCCAGATCGTGTGATTGAGCGCGGCGCGCTGCGCCTACGCAACGGCAAGATCACGGCCATTCTTGAGGGGGAAGCACCAGCCGATTCGCTCCACGCAGGCGGGTTAACGGCTATCCCCGGTATTGTAGATTTGCATGGCGACATGCTAGAGCGTGACATTGAGCCGCGCCCAAATGCCATCTTTCCCTATTCGCTGGGCATTTACGAGTTGGACAAGCGGCTTGTTGCTACAGGCATCACAACGGCCTATGCTGCAATCTCGTTTGCGTTCAAAAAGACGGAACTCCGGCGTCAGGAAAACGCCATCGGCATCATTGAGGAAATTAGTGCGCAGCAGGGCTGCCTCCTGAGTGACCTGCGGGTTCATGCACGCTTTGAAATCAACAACGTGGAGACGGTGCCTATTCTCACCCGGTTGTTGCAGGAAAACAAAATTCAACTCGTCTCCTTGATGGATCACACACCGGGGCAAGGCCAGTACAGCGATGTGGATCGCTATGTGAGCTTTATGCACCGCTGGATGGGTGTGGATGAGGACAGTGTGGGCGCGGAAGTCATTAATCAACTAAAGGCGAACATTGCGGATGAGGCTGCTGTCCCGCGCAATTGGGAGCTTGCCCGCGATATGGTTCAACTGGCGTTACAGGGCGGGGTGCCGGTGGCCTCACACGATGACGACACCGAAGGGAAAGTCAACAAGATGGCAGCATTGGGCGTCACAATTAGTGAATTCCCCGTGTCGATGGAGGCTGCCGAGGCCGCCCGTTCACATAAGATGCATGTGCTGATGGGCGCACCGAATGCCTACCGTGACAAATCCACGAGTAACAATTTGCGCGCGCTGGATGGGATCACAAGCGGTATGGTAGACAGCCTCGCAACGGACTACTTTCCGGCAGCACCCTTGCAGGCGGCCTTTCGCATTGCTGCGGATGGCGTGCTGCCCCTCAACGAGGCGATCAATCTGGTCACGCGCAATCCAGCCGATGCGGTTGGCCTGACTAATCGCGGGCGCATTCATGTCGGTGCGGCGGCTGATGTCGTATTGGTTGCGGAAGACAACGACCATCCGCGAGTACATGCCACGTTTCGCAATGGGGAACCCGTTTATTGGGATATGTTTATGGCGCGACTGACGAACAGCCCACTGCTGCGCCTGATGGAACAGGATGCCTAATGCAGTACATTCCCATGCACCCGCCGCGCTCAGATGAAAGCGAGAAGCGGCTGAGCGAAACGCCCTACTTGCACGCCAATGTGCAAATCAAAGACAGTCATCTCGGTGCCTATACAGAGCTATTTCCCAATTGTACGCTTGTGGAAAGCACGTTCGGTGATTATAGCTACGCCGCTGGTGATGTTGACATTATCTACACGGATGTGGGGAAGTTTTGCTCGATTGCCTCCCATGTGCGGATTAATCCGGGGAACCACCCTACATGGCGGGTGACCCAACATCACATGACCTATCGCCGTAAGATGTACGGCTTTGGCGATGATGACGCTGAGGTTTTCGCTTGGCGACGTGAGAACCGTGTGACAATTGGCCATGACGTGTGGATTGGGCACGGTGCGTTAGTCATGCCGGGGGTGACGGTGGGTACGGGGGCTGTGATTGGTTCCAGTGCAGTGGTGACCAAGGACGTTGCGCCCTATGAGGTCGTTGTGGGGGTGCCCGCCAAGCCCGTTCGCAAACGGTTTAACGCCGAACAGATTGAGCAATTGCTTGAGATTGCCTGGTGGGATTGGGATCACGCCACGCTGAAGGCACGCTTTGATGATCTACTCGACATAGACGTTTTTTTGGAGAAGTATGGCTGATGGCAAAGTTCGCAATTTATACAATTCCACCAGCCGATCACGGTCTGTATCGCATTGGCAGTGAAATCCTGGGCTATGATATTCGTGCGGGTCGGGATTTACCCGCCGAAACCGAGGCGCGGTCACAGTTGGGTGCGTTCGACCCGGCGTGGGTAAGCAGCGCAGCACAGTACGGCTTCCATATGACGACAGCGGGCACCTACGAATATGACCCAGATGCGCTGAGTATGGAAACGGTGATTGAAGCGTGCGACATGCTATTGAGCAGCTTTAACCCGGCCAACGTGATGCGCCTCACGCAGCACCCCACGGAATTTATTTGGCAGGGTGGCTTCACCGGGCTACGCTACGATGCCAACCCCACCTTTCAAACGCTGCATACCGTATTGTGTACCTACTTGCCACGCTTTGGCATCAACTCACGCTCATTGCGCCACCTCAGCGATAATCCAACGGCGTTCGGTGAGGCGCATCACATGGCGCAGCGCACACAAAACTTCTTCACGCCGTATATCTTCGACGACTTCATGCCACACTTTACCCTGCTAAATCCATACACTGGGGATAACCCCACCACAATCCGCGAGGCGCTTTGGGAGATGATAGGGCATGTGCGCGAGGTCGAGGTCGAGTCAGTGTGTCTTGTGCGGTTGCAAGACGATGCGAACCGATACGAAATCGTACACGAGTTTCACCGAGCCGATTATCCGTTGCCGTTGGTGTAGTTCGCCTGGACGCCGCTGTTTTTGCGCTGGGATTTTGGGTAGCTGTCTTTGGTGGTGACTGCGCTGTTGGCGTGATACATCTCGCGCATAGCAGGCGTAACCTTAATGCGCGTTTCTGTTGCTGCTGTGTACTCCATTTTGGGAATGGCCACCGCAAAGGCTGTACCGTGACCCACTTGGCTGTCCACGCGGATGTCGCCCCCATGCGCCTCGGCAATCCACTGACAGATGGAAAGGCCCAAGCCCGTACCCATGTCGGTGTCGGTATTGGCGCGGGAGCTTTCCGCCTGGTAAAAGCGGTCGAACACCATGGGTAGGTCTTCTTCCGCAATCCCAATACCCGTATCAGCCACACGGATGACGGCATATTCGCCCTCATCGGTCAAGCTCAGTTTGATTTCACCGTTGGGTGGGGTGAATTTAATCGCATTACCAACCAGGTTCAGCAGCAGCTGCATCATGCGGTCGGCATTACCATTGACGCGCACAGGTTCAAAGCGCCCCAATCGAACATCAAGTTGGGCGTCCCGCGCACGCACCAACGATAGCGACTCCCGATAGGCTGCCATCACAACAGTATCTAGCTCCATCGGTTCCAGGTCTAGCTGCATGCCACCATAGTCGGCGCGTGCCAGCATCAACAGGTCATTCACCATCCGTGATAGCCGATCAACCTCGCTGATGGTGGCGCTAATTGACGTTTCGTCGGGGCCGTACCGTTCGATGAGTTCCAGGTTGCCCCGGATGGCCGTCAGCGGGGTACGCAGCTCGTGTGACACATCGGCCACGAATCGGCGCTGCACCCCAAAAAGATGTTCCAGGCGATCCATCATTTTGTTGAATACGGATGTCAGCCGCCCCATCTCATCCATTGGGCCTAGCAGCGGCAGGCGCGTGGAAAGGTCATCCGTCTGCGTGATTCGGGCAGCCGCATGGGTGATGTCGTCAATCGGTTCGAGGGCACGGCTGGAAATCAACAAGCCAACCACGACTGAACCAATAACGGCCAGTCCCATACACACCGTCATGATGGTCAAAAGCTGATCCATTGCCTGATTAACTGTTTCGAGGGAAGTGGCGAATTGCAGCACGACCATGCCATTCGGTACCGGAACCGGGCGCGTCAAGACGCGGAGTTCCGCGTCGCCAAACTGAACATTGTGATAACTTGGATCCGTGGTGTGCAACATCTCCGGATCCATTGGAATCGTCAGATCGTCTATGTTGGGGTAGGCCTCAGCTGCGGGCTGTACTTCATCGCCGCTCAGGTCCCACGCTTGCACATATACGCCAGAAGCCCGGAATGTATCCAGGGGGGGCAGTTGTACGCTCACGTTGGACGGGCTGCTGAATTCGCCAACCATGAAGGCGCGGCTTTCCTCAACAACGTAGTTCGCTGTTTCGGTTAGCGTTTGATCCATGGTTGTAATCAGCGTCCAGCGGATGAAAGAAAAGGTCGCCACACCAAACATGATGATGATGAAGGCGACCAGCCCGGAGTACCACAGGATGAGTTTTGTGCGTATCGTCATAACAGCAAGTCTATCGAACTACAATAAGATGGGTCGTTGAAGGATGCGTCGCGCAGCAGTGCATCACTCTTCTTCGCGCAGGACATAACCCACACCGCGCACGGTGTGAATCAAGCGCGTCTCGTTTTCGGCCTCAGTTTTTTGGCGAAGGTAGCGGACGTAAACTTCAATGATGTTACTTTCTCCGCCGAAGTCATAGCCCCACACTCGGTCGAAGATCACGTCACGCGTGAGGACTTGGCGTGGGTTGCGCATGAACAGTTCCAGCAGTTCATACTCCTTCGCGGTGAGGTCAATGGCCCGTTCGCCCCGGTAAGCCCGATGGGTGCCGGTGTCTAGCTTGAGGTCGCTAAAGTTAAGCACTTCGGGATGTGAATTGGGACGGATGCGGCGCAGCAGCGAACGAATGCGCGCCATCAACTCATCAACAGAAAATGGCTTGACCAGGTAGTCATCAGCACCAGCATCAAGGCCAGTCACGCGGTCTTTGATGTCATCCTTTGCTGTGAGCATCAAAATGGGGACATCACCGGCTGTGCGCAGGCGTTTGCACACTTCTAAACCGTCCAAGCCAGGTAGCATCCAGTCCAGGATGACCAAGTCTGGTGGGTTGTCACGGGCGATGCTTAGGCCCGTTTTGCCGTCGCGGGCCACGTTGACCCGATAGCCTTCGTAGATCAGACCCCGCTCAATAAACTGCGCAATGCGCGCTTCGTCTTCTATGACGAGGATGCGTTCGCCAGGCATAGTGTAATCCTTCGATGGTAGCTTAAGATTATGTTACATGGATTGCATGAGTGTCGTGGCGTCGCTACATGAGAGGAAGCTTAACCAGACGCCACTGAAACATGGCTAGTGTAGATATAGACATTCTTTAACGCAAGATTATGATAGATAGGCGCGATGTTTCACGCCGTTACCTCATCTTAACATGAGTGTACGGTTAACGATTGCCGCCAGCCAGTTTCACAGATGCGGGCGATTGGCGCAAGCGCCACATGGGCCACACGCCCAGTGCAGGGCCAACGATATACAGAAAGATTAAGTTGCGCCACTTCTGTGAAATCTGCATGGTAACAACCCAAATGATGTATAAGGCATACGAGTTAGGGGCGGTGAAAGGGCGCTTGGATACGCGTGGGAGGGCAACTTTTGCGGATTTTTATTCGTCTGATGCTTGCACGATAAATATTTGCATTGGCCCGGTAACGCCAGCTTCCG
>CAWUJQ010000030.1:0-23475 GCA_963922445.1 uncultured bacterium | reverse complement strand
CATCTGCTAAGGTAACAAATAAGCTCTTAAAATCATGTCCGCTAAGGTCATTTGATATGGCGAACCCCATGTTTTTCGGTGATGTCCTAAAATTACACGTATCTTGTAAATATGCCAACAAGGTCGAGTCGTACAATAATTTCATCGAGTGGATATTGTACGGTGGACGTGGTGTGATCACACACCATGATCCAATTGAATAGGAAAAGCGCATCAAGTACAATGACTTCGTTGCCAGTGCCTCGATCGTAACGTTTGGTGGCTACGTCGTTGATGTGGACCTAATCACTGACACCCCTATTCTCGAATTCCTCTTAACTGATGGATGGCGGACGAGGTTGAGCTATTTTTGCCCGTATCCCGTCTTTTCCCCGACGACGGACACGCAGGCCGCACCGTCACGTTGTCATATGACAACGTGATAGAATTACTGGCCGCCATTGCCAGCAGCACCGGCGACACCCTCACCATTGCCCTTACTGACGATCTGCGCGAGGCCGCCGGCGAGCGCCCTTCAACAACAAACGGGGGATTTTGTACGCTAAGCAATTTGATCTCTTCTGATCTACACACGCCCCATGTTTTGAATGCGATCGGGTTATTTAACTGAAAACCCATTTCACGACAAAGAATCCCCTGTGTGATTTTATAATAGATATCTATCTATCATAAATTTGCAGGAGAAAGAAATAATGTCTTTTACTTATAAAGCTCAACAATTCATCGCTAGTCCAGATGCTGAAATGTTGGGAACAGTTTTTCAAGGGATGAGTGAAAATTTACGCGCAGAACAAAGCAAAAAAATGTTAGCAGCATATGGCATTACTGAAATTGATGTTGATAAATGGTATCCGCATCCACTCTCTTTTGATGTTGCCAAGGCGATTCACAATCAACCTAATGGTACGGAAGTGCTCGTTGCAATGGGACGTGGTATCGGAGAAACCGCAGCACTTCCAAGTGAAATCAATGATGTTGAGTCATTCATGGCGGCATTACCGTATTTGTACCAAGCAAATATTCGTTATATGCATCCAGAAGAACGTTTCTACGTAGAAACACTCGGTGAAAAACATTACAAGGTAATCAATAACACCCCGTCATCCAATAATCTGATTTACGGTATGTTATGGGAATTTTTGAGACGGTACTCTGATTCTAATGAAGAGTTCTCTCTGATACCCTTATCAGGTGTTGAAAGAGATGCTGTAGATTCACTACCGTATACAATTTAAGAAAGGGTGTAGAGATCGCCAGAATCCGCTACCGTTTAAGTTCCACAACAAAAAGCGGAGCGAAAAATGTCTGACAATCTCAAACGATATCGTGCCATAACGACTGGACTAAAGCAATCCTTTCCGAAGAAGCTCACCCCAAGACAGATGCAACACTTTCAGGTGATGGCAGCGATGATTAATGGAATTGTGGGGAGTCGTAAGGTGCAATTACCAGCGATAGCGGATAAATTTCCATCCTCAGCCCAACGAGAGAGCTGAATCAAGCGGTTTAGCCGCTGGTTACAAAATGAGACCATCGAACTCGACACTTATTTTGCACCGTTTGCCAGAGAGTTGTTGTCAGCCCTAGCGCAACAGCCCTTAGTGCTGGTGATTGACGGAAGTGGAGTTGGACGGGGATGTCAGTGCTTAATGTTGAGTGTGGTCTATCGAAACCGAGCGTTGCCCCTGGGCTGGATTGTGTTCGCAGGCAAAAAGGGACACACCCGTGAGGCACGCCACCTCGAGTTATTACGACAGGTTCAGCCGCTCATTCCGGATGCCGCAACCGTGATCGTGTTGGGGGATGGTGAATTTGACGGTGTCGATTGGCTGGATCAGATTCAGACCTACAATTGGTTTTACGTGTGCCGAACAGCCCAAAATGCCATCTTGCGCGAGGATGGCTATCGCTTTTCGTTTGCCGAGTGGGGTGCAGATGTGGGGACCTGTCACCATCTAACGGATGTCACTTTTACCGATACCTGCTACGGACCGTTAATCGCAGTTGCTTGGTGGCGCGAAGACGGCCAGGATCCGATCTATCTGGTCACCAATATGGAATTGCCAGAAGAAGCCTGTCACTATTATCAGCAACGCTTCATCATCGAAACATTTTTCTCTGACCAGAAAAGTCGTGGGTTTCACCTTCACAATAGCCACCTGAGCAATCCCCAACGTCTGGCACGCTTGCTCATCGCGGCTTGTCTTGCCTACATTTGGATGATCTATCTCGGGGTGCAAGCACAATCCGATACAATTCGACGGCTTATTCATCGCACTCATCGCTGTGATCTCAGCTTGTTTCAGTTGGGACTCGCTCTGTTGGAGCACTGGCTTAACCAAAATGAACCCATTCAGGTCGCTTTTGCTGTTCCGCCGCCTGAGCTATATTAAATGTGTACGGTAGTAAAGCTGTAGAAGGTGCTGTGTTTGAAATCAAGATCAAATCCCAAAATTGATATAAGGTAATGTAACCTGAACTCTGGCTCGGTTCCCTCTGTGTCAGACTGAGTGCTTCATCAATGGCTTTCTGCTTGGGATAGCTGACAGGCTCTTAGACACCGACCTTCGCGCCAGTTTTGGCAATACCCTATTTTTATGGAGTGCTAAAGTTTCAGAGTTGGTGCCGTGCAAATTGTATGGGGCTGAGATAGCCGAGTAGTGATTGATTTGGAACATAATCATAATGAACACAGGCAACAATGAAATTTTTTGTCAAACAAGAATATCTTCGTCTCTTCTCACCTTTACGACTATAATTCCCCTATAAAACTCGTCACCAAGCAATGAAGTAGGTTCATGGGTATCCCTGAAAATATGCTTTTGATTTCGGCTGCTTTATTCTTCGCGGCAATGGTCAAATCCAGTCTTGGGTTTGGCGAATCGTTATTGGCGGTTCCAATTCTGACATTGGTTCTTGGTGTACAGTTAGCCGGTCCGTTGATTGCGCTTATCGCACTGTTCATGACAGGAGGGCTACTCTTTCAGAATTGGCATACAATTGACCTACGAGAAATCCGAATCCTGCTTGGAGCAGCGATAGTTGGTATCCCTATTGGTGTTATCGCGCTAAAGACTTTACCAGCCTCAATTGCGACATCATCGTTGGGGCTTGTGCTGGTTAGCATCGGTCTGTACAACTTATTCCAACCCAATATTCGTCCTGTTCAAGGGATCGGGTGGACGTTGGGTTTTGGATTCGCATCAGGTATTTTAGGTGGGGCATACAACGTTGCTGGTGTACCCATTATCATTTACGGTGCTATGCGCCAATGGGATCCATCCGATTTTCGGGGATCGCTTCAAAGTTACTTCTTAGTGGTGAGTCTCATTATTGTATCTGGGCATGCTGTTTCTGGGCTATGGACTCAACAACTCTGGCAGCTTATCGTTTTTTCAACCCCTGCACTTCTTCTTGGTTACTGGATTGGAAACCAGATTAGCGGCAGAATATCTGAGAGTGCTGCTAAGATCGCCATTTATATTGCCATCGTGATTTTAGGAGCCACATTGATCCTTTAGCATCTCGGGTTCTCAAACATTCGCCAAGCCTTCACAAAGCAAACAAACCAGTTACGATTGCGATAAATACGGACTTGCGTTTGCCCATCACGTTGCCTTCTTTCCTCGTATTCATACTCAACAACCACCGTCACCCGCGCCGGTAACGCGGGGACGGTTAACGTTTCTTCATTGTGACTCAGCCAGGTCGCAAACGCTGGCAGAGGTAGGTGAAATGATACCAATGGGTCGAAAAGTCAGGCGAAAGCTGAAGCGATATCGATCAAAACTGGTGCGGAATGTGCGTTCAAAAATCTATTTGAGCTATTAGAAAGGTAAAAAAACATTACGGTCAGAAACGTATGCGTGAGCAGATCAAAATGCTGGTGATGGCGGAGATATTTACGTTTGGGCGGCATACGGTAACCCAATTCCTGATAAACCTGAGGCTGACCGAACAAGACTGGATTAGTTGATAGCGGGTGTTCAGCCAGGAACGGTTCGACTATGAGGCGGCGAGCGCGGGATAGTTTGCCGAAAGCCTGAGGTACGTGGGATCGGATGAGGTGTATGTGGTGGCAGGAGATGCAACCCAGACGACGCGCAGCAGTCGCAAACTGGAAAGGGCAAGATGGTTGTGAAACATACACACGCCGCCGTTCAAGGTCGGGATACATGTGACGCAGCGATGATTCAATCGGAGTTGGCTAGTGCCAACGGAAAATGGTTGCAGCTGAGCGATTCCGCTGTGGGGGTTGCCCGCCTTCACCGAGAAATTCGATCCGCATTCTAGGAGAGGAGATTGTTCTTGATGGCAATATGGATCGCATCTTTGGCGTTTGAGACACCTAATTTTAGATAAAGACTTCGAAAGTGCATTTTTACAGTATTAATGCTGATAGTAAGTTTATTAGCGATTTCGGGGCGTGAACACCCTTCTACAAGTAGGGTGAGGACTTTGTATTCGGTTAGTGTTAAATCAAAATTACGAGGTTGTTGGATATTAGACCCACTTCCCAGTAGAATCCTGTTTCCGGCTGTACGGATACCGTGATGGGTGTAGTGTCGGTCATGAGGGAGACTACAGAACTCGGTTTGTGTTTGCCAATTCAAACCTACTCTGTTTGTCTCCCTCACGCTAACTCTGACTTTGCAAAAGCCCTGCCTCTCTTGGGTAGAGTAGCCTCTTACTTCTGGTGAGAGCGGTGCATTTGCACCGCTTAAACGACGCTTTCTATGTTTTGGATTCGGTTTGACACTCACATCCAAATCTACATGCAAGTGTTCGCCTCGAAAAAACTCAACAACTTATTGAAATTTCCTCGAAGGATTCCTCATACTCATTCGCTAAAGTCAATAACAAAGTAGATGCAGCCCGTGGCGACGTTCACACCTCTCGTGTCCGATTGTGGCCTGCCCCGAAGGCAATCCTTTGTTGAAATTGAGTTCGAGTGAGCACTGTCGATGTCCATTATCGAAACACTAAAAACATTGAAGGCCGCATGGCCGATCTTGTATCGTGCCATCCGCAGCGGGCAGCTATTTCAGCCCCAATGCAAACTCGTCGACCCAATCCCCAACATTTTGTGCGAATACGACATCGAGGTTCCCATCGGCGATAGAACAGTTCTCACCTGCAATGTTTTCCGCTCAAAGTCTCGTGCTGCGCATGGTGTTGCAGATCCCGTCATCATGTGCGCACACCCCTACGACAACCATCTCATCCCCGCACTTGGAAAGACGCCACTTAAAGGGCCACCTCAGCAATATCGGCTTATCCCTCAGGCTGGCGGTGTTCCTGAGTTCTCTACACTCACGAGTTGGGAAGCACCTGATCCTAATTTTTGGGTGCCTAACGGTTATACGGTGGTGAACCTCAACTTACCTGGCTATGCCAACAGCAGGGGACAGGCGGGTTTTGTATCACGCCAACAAGGTGAGGCGTATTATGAGGCAATCAAGTGGGTGGCCGCGCAAGACTGGTGCAATGGCAGCGTGGGTCTGTCAGGCGTAAGTTATCTTGCTATAACTCAGTATCACGCAGCCGTGGCTGCCGCTAAAGATGGCGCGGCATCCCCTCTGAAGTGTATTTCACCTTGGGAAGGCGTATCTGACATCTATCGTGACCTGGCTTGTCGCGGTGGCGTGGCAGACACCACTTTCCTGAATTTCTGGTGGCACACTGAAATTAAAGCGTCGCTCAACAATCCCTGGGAGGACCTTGTCACGCGTGAAGGTGCACTACCCACCAGGCTGTTGGAGGTACATCCTTTGTTCAACGTCTACTGGGAGGATAAGCGAGTCGATTTCAGCAAGATTCAAACTCCGATGCTGGTCTGCGCTTCTTTCTCGGATCACGAGCTACACACGCCAGGGTCGGATCGTGCCTTTCGGGACGCCGCAAGCGTCCGTAAGTGGCTCTACACCCATCGAACAGGAAAATGGGTGTCTTACTACTCCGACGAAGTCAAACAGTTGTTACTCGACTTTATGGACCACCATCTCAAGGGACACAGCAATCGGTTCGATACGATGAAACCCGTCCGCCTTGAGGTACGGAAAACCCGTGATGAGATTCATAGGGTGCGTTTCGAACAGGAGTGGCCGCTACCACATACAGTGTATCAACGGCTTTACCTCACAGAGGCCGGCCTTGACACAACGCTGGCTGACGCGGCTGCGGAACGATCTTATCGGGTGGGAGGATCAGCAGTGTTCTCCATCACATTTACCGAAGACACAGAACTCAGTGGCCATATGAAACTTCGCCTCTGGGTAGAAGCACGACCTGATGGGAATGAGGTCATCCCGGACGATATGATTCTGTGCTGTTTCGTAGACAAGCGTGATCGGCAAGGGAAGTCGGTTCGTTTCAACGGGTCTGTCGGCAACCAGGAAGACATGGTGACCCGTGGTTATATTCGCGTCTCTCGTCGTGCGTTGGACGATGCTTGCTCGACTGATTGGCTTCCGGTTGCGAAAGGGGACACCATCCAGAATCTTGTGCCGGGGGAGATCGTTCCAGTCGATATTGCGCTCTGCCCTAGTAGCACATTTTTCGCTACTGGGGAAAGCCTCAGCCTGATTGTATCATCGGAGGAAATCATCCATGCACCGATATTCGGCAAGGATACACATCAGAATATTGGCCGGCACGTTTTGCACTTTGGGGGGGAATATGATTCTCATCTATTGGTACCCCAAATTCCGGCGAAAAAATAGCAGTGAAGGTCGCCCCACTATGCGACCTTGCACGCCCTTCAGAATAAGATGGTGATCATTCCAGGTACGCTTGCCATCGTGCCATTGACGGATCACCCTGGCCGCATTGATCAAGCTGTAGTGCCCGTGCCAGATGCGTATACTGAGGATTCACCGGACGCCCACGACCATATTCATCTTGATCCGGTGATAGGGTCTCATCGAAGTTGGGACCAGTACGTTCAACGACCAAACACAGATCGGTATCGCGAAGGTGAAATTCTCCGACTGCCGTGTAGTCGAACGACTGCATCTCATCAATACCACACGTGTTGAAGGTAAGATTTGCACCCTCGCGTGGTTCTGGCACAGTTAAACAGACCTCGTCCTCTCCCTGGCTCCAGCGGATAAAGCCTTCACCTGTTACATTAAAACTGAATATCTGGTCCGCGAGCGGATCGAAATGGCAGGTATGGGCGATGGGTGGCAAATTCAACATAACCGCCCCTGCCGCGCCAGGCACATCGATGCAATAGCCGTCGGGTTCATCCAAAAAACGGACCAGCCGAATACGACCGGTATATCCCTCACGGTTTGCGAGAGAGGGTTGTGTTTCATCCTGAACAGCTTCCTGAGCGGCAACACGCGATACGGCACCTGCATCGGCTAACTCCGTGGGTCCAGTGAGGACTAAAGTAACGACCTGTACAACTAAGGACGAAAAGATAATCGCGGCTCCGATGATCGACGCACGGGTGATTTTGCGCTCTGTTCGCCAGTCGAAGACAAAGACCGTAGCCACCAGTGTGTACCAGATCGGTGTCGTTAGATATGGTAATCCGATGAGCGCATCAGACAGGCGAGCAAGTGGGGGAGACATCATAGCTATGGCAGAAAAGATCATCATCCGTCGATGAAACGGCAGATTCTTACGGTTCAGAATACCCAGCGTGACAATCGTGCTGAACATCACCATATCCCACGAGTTTGTTGTCACCTGTATCCATATAAACTGTCGAGAATTGTTCTCGACAATCATGACAATCCCACTGATGACAATCGCCACCGCTAAACCGGTACCGAACCCCCCCAGTCGCTTGTGCAGGTTTCGCTCCCGTACTTTAATCAGCACTGCCTGAGCAGTGACGAAGATAAACCAGGACCCTGCCAATGTTGCGTGAAAAAATAGCGTAAACCGAGCGGGCGGCAGGCGTTCTGGGGAGAAGATGGCCCGGCTGGCAAACCCTGTGATGACGAGCAGCAACAAGACGATGCTGATTTGTACATAATAGCTGGAGACGATCCTCTTCAGAGGGGGTTGTGTGGTTTTTACTGTCACTTTGATAGTTCCTTCTGCGAGAATCAACAAGATGATTACACGAGCGAACGAAAGAAAATCTATTGATTGACGTTCAATGCCTCGTCAATAAACGCGAAGACCAGATCAAGGTTTTCTTCAGTCGAAAATTCCTCGGTTCCGTGCCCGGCACCTTCAATAATCCCGTAGGTTACTTTGTTCGGTCCGAGCACGGTCGTTAGTGCCGCTGCGAAGTTCTCAGATTGCAATATGGGGATATTAGCGTCCGCTGTGCCGTGTTGAATAAAGAAGTGTGGCGCTGTTTCAGCATCAAGCGAGTTGATGTATGTGGAGGGGTACGCCTGCTGCGTCAGTTCGGGGTTCGCCGAGATGATCTGTCCGATGTACCGGCTCTCCGGGGAGCCTTCACGGTCGGTTGCGCCCAGTGCCGGTTCAATCCCGAGTGTTTCGAACTGCTTGTCCATAGTATGAAACTCGATGGGACCAAACCAAACAACCACAGCCTGTACATGGGAGGAGTAATCTAGATTCTCGCGGTTATCCCCATTCAGTGTGTCTACTTCTGGTGTTGTGCCAACCATTGCCGCCAGATTGCCCCCGGCACTGGGTCCCCACACGGCCATTTTCGTCATGTCTAACTGATACTGTTCTGCGTTTGCTTTCAGAAACCGGATGGCTGCACGAACATCGTTCACAGCAGCCGGGAATGTCGCTTCACCGGACAACCGATAGTTGATACTGGCAACGGCATAACCGCGATTTAATCCCTCAAACATGGCGCTCAGGTCACCGCTCGTCGCATTGCCTGCCATGAAACCACCACCGTGAATTACAACAATGACTGGAAATGGTCCATCCCCATCATTGGGGAGATAGACATTGAGTGTTTGCGTGTCAGATACCGTGCCATAGGGAATATCGATGTACTGCGTGTTGATGTCACCTGTATCCACAGAACCCTGGAAAATCAGATTCATCATATTGTCGGGAATCAACTGGATGACAACGACAACCAGAATAAGAACAACTAGAAGGATGCCCACAACGACGTAGCGGTTGGTTCCAGGTTGCATGAACTGCCTCGCTTTTGATGTTCATACGACGTTATTTGAATGCGACACAGACTATAGCAAGTGAAACTCCAGAACTTATCGGAAAAATTTCAGGAACCTGTCTAGTATTTCGGTACAATCTGGGACAGCTGTTAGACTTTCGGGGCTAAAACTAAGAATGGGGTCTGTCGCTAATGCCCACGTACTCACAAACCAGCATTCTGGTTGTCGAAGACGATCTTGAAACAGCACGACTGCTGAAAACATATCTAAACGACGCAGGTTACACGGTCTTTACGGCAAGTGGTGGTAACGAGGCTATCCATATGCTCAATGGGCAGCGTATGGATCTGATTTTACTTGACATTATGTTGCCTGATCGAGACGGCTGGGAAATTACACAATACATTCGGCGCCATGACACCCTGAACAACATACCCATTATTGTTTTGACGGCGCGTGCCGAGGATCATGACAGGATCCTGGGGCTTGAGCTAGGCGCAGACGACTACATTACCAAACCATTTAACCCGCGTGTGGTCCTGGCGCATGTTCGTGCTGTGCTGCGGCGCGTGAATGCCCACCATGATGACAGCGATAACACCGCCGTGCAATACCATGCCATTCGAATGGACCCCGATGCTCGTATCGTACATGTTGATAAGGTTGAGATCGACCTGACACGGACCGAGTTTGACCTTTTGAAGACGCTAATGAGTAGCATTGGCCATGTGTTTACCCGGTCGGAATTGATTGAGCGTGCCCTTGGCTTTGAATACAAAAGCCTGGAGCGATCGCTTGACACACACATTATGAACCTGCGCAAGAAAATTGGGGCCGAAGCAGGCGACGAACCCTACATAGAGACGGTCTACGGTGTTGGTTATCGGTTTGGAAAGCGTAGATAATGAATAGACTATGGATGCGTTTGAGTATGTCGTTCAGCATTGTGATCCTATTGTCGATACTGGTAATGGCCCTATTTATGGATTTTGTTGTCCGTGGTTTGATCGAGATGCCTCAATGGGGCAACATCGCAATAGATGCTAAAGGTGACAACACCTTTCTGACGGAGATGACGACGTACTATCAGGAAACAGGTAGTTGGGATGGATTAGGTGATTTTCTGGAGCAGCCCGCGAAGATGGTCGGCGATGCCTCAGAAATTGTCATTACCAATGATTCCCTTAAGGTGTTATACGGCACATCCGACGCACAAACCATTCTTGAAACGCAGTGGAGTTTTTTGCATCCAATTCAAGTTAACGGCGAAGTCGTGGGGCATTTGCATGTATTGCCAATGCCTGATCGGCCGGAGGGTGGGGTTCTACGGTATATTCTGCCGATGGCAGTAGTTGTGTGCAGCACGTTTGGTATTCTTGCGGGTGTGCTGGTCAGCCACACATTAACTATTCCACTCAGGAACCTGGCTTATGCAGCAAGAAAACTTGGTCAGCAGTGGCGTCTGGAAGAGCGTATTGAAGTCAAAGGGACGGTGGAGGTTACCGAGCTAGCAGGTGCATTTAATGATATGGTCGCTTCGTTACAGGAGGCAGAGTATTTGCGCCAACAATTGGTGACTGATGTGGCTCACGAACTTCGAACCCCACTCAATTCCATTCAGGGTAATTTATACGCCATGCTGGATGATGTGTACCCACTTACCAAAGCAGAGATTGCCATGTTGTACGACCGAACTCGCGGTCTGATCCGCCTGGTGGAAGATTTGCGCGAGGTCTCACGGGCAGAGTCAGGCCAAATGGCGATGCACATGGAGCCAGTGGATTTATGTCCGATTATTGAGCAGGTAGTAGCGACAATACGTGACCTGAATGATGAAGAGGCGGCTTCGATTGAATTAATGTTGCCAAATGATGCTATTATGGTAGTGGGAGATCGTGATCGACTGTCACAGGTTTTGCGTAACGTACTTTCCAATTCACTTAATCACATAGAATCGGGGCGGATTGAGGTGAACGCTGAACAGACGAGTCACGGGGTCGTTTTGTTGATTTCGGATTCGGGCATTGGCATTCCTGAAAAACATCTGCCATTCATCTTCGAGCGATTCTACCGCGTTGATGCTTCTCGTGACCGTATACAGGGTGGCACCGGGATCGGGTTATCGATTTCTCGGGCAATAATTCATGCGCACGGCGGCACCATTACAGCGCAGAGTCCTGGTTTGCTCGGTCGTGGCACTACGATCCGAATTGACCTACCCTTGGAAGATAGGGTTGCGGACAAGGGATAGCGAACCGCTGAGGTTACCTTAGTTTATGCCTTCATCACCCTCCGCTTCAAGTTGAGAATTCAACTTGGACTGTACCCGTTTTGGTGGAGGATATGAGGTGAGAAAAATCAGGGTTGGTAAGGTGCCCCAATGTTTGAGGGCCACTTTAGATAATGTTATTCTTTGCTGCGATGAGAATGGCCTCGTTTCGTGTTTCAACGCCGAGTTTTGCGAGTATGTTGCTCACATGGAATTTCACAGTGGACATACTAATCGTAAGGTGGTCTGCTACCTGGCTGTAACTCATTCCACTAGCAATCAGCTTTAGTATTTCGATTTCCCGTGAACTCAAGTGAAAATCGTTTTCGGAAGGGGCAGGGGTTTGCTGCATGATGCGCTGCATGAGCTGCGAATCAATAACGTTGTTGCCGTTGTTGACGGTACGAATGACGTACTCAAGTTCATCAATCGAAGCGTGCTTCAAAATATAGCCAGATGCCCCGTTCTTGAGCATCGAATTCACGCTGTCACTATCCTGGAAGCTGGAAAGGGCAAGTACCTTAACGTTAGGGTTGTGTTCAAGGATTTGCCGGGTGGCTTCAACCCCGTCTAACTCTGGCATCACAACATCCATCAGCACCACATCGGGTTGGAATTCCCGGCACAGGGCCACAGCCTCATTGCCGTTACTCCCCTGCGCCACGAGTTCGAAATCGTCCACAAAACTGATCATTTCGGCAAGAGCCTGGTGAACAACACGATGGTCATCTACGATAACGAGTCGAATCGGTTTTTTATCAATCATACGTATTTTTTCCTGAGTGTAATTTGTGTGCCGTGGCCAGGCTGCGTTTCAATGGTGAGCGTTGCACCGATGCTCTGGGCGCGTTCCTTCATGCCCCGCACGCCAAAATGAACTTCTATGATGGCATTCAGGTCGAAGCCCTGGCCGTCATCACGCACAGACAGCACCAAATCGCCATCGGATGTGATGAGTTGCACGTTGACCTGGGTGGCGCTGGAGTGCTTGTGGATGTTATGGAGCGATTCCTGAGTAATGCGATAGATCGCAATCTGCTCATCTTGTTGCAAGACTACCTTATCGTTGGTTTTAAGGTCAACGGGAATGCCACTGCGATTGGTGAAGGCACTGCAAAGATGCTTGATGAGTGTCTGCAAATCGGTTGTCGTAAGCGTGTCAGGGTGCAGTTCGATGAGGATCATTCGCATTTGGGCAACTGCGCTGCGTACCAAACGGCTGATGTCTTTGGCGTACCTGGATACGGCCTCTGGCTTCTTTTCGATGGCCTTTGGTAACAAATCCGCATAGGTGCTGGCAGCAAACAAATCTTGATTGACCGAATCATGCAGTTCTTGTGCTACCCGCTGCCGTTCACGCAAAATTGCGGCAGATTGCGCTTGTTCATAGAGGCGGGCATTGTTGATGGCGATTCCAGCGTGGTTGGCAAACGTTTCCAATTGTTGGGCATGCAGCGGTGTAAAGAACTCTTTGCGCCCGTTAAAAACCCCCAACAGCCCAATCACGGCATCATCGACCACAATCGGTGCGCCCAAAAATGACCCGGGGCTTGTGGACGGGACCGACACCATCCAGTCCGGCGGCTGCGTGACTTCTGGGATGATAATGCAGTCCCGTTTGTGGTAGATCAGGTCAAGGTATTCATTACTTTTGATGTCAAGCTTGGTGCTGGCAGCCAGGTTAACGCTAATGCGATGCGGTGAGCGGGTTTGAAAGGCCACCACTTCCGCATAGTGGCTTTCTACGAGCATCACGCTAACGTGGTCATAGGCCACCACCTTACCCATATTTGAAAGCATCCGCTCCAAAACCTGCTCTAACGCCAAGCTCGTGTTGATCGTCAGTACGGTATCTAGCAGTGCTTCTGCAAAAATGTTTCGTTCCGTCTCCTGAATCTCCATTTCCTTGTATGGGGTAATGTCTTTACCAACCGCATGAAGCACCTTCGGCGCAATGTTGTAGACTGTCCACAGGTACCATTTGTCTGTGCCGTGGAAGCTCTTCATGCGGCACGTAAAACTGCTGGGGTGCGTTAGCTCTGCCAGATTCGACAATACGTCATGACCCTCATCATGCTGTATCATCGACTGGAGCTTTGTGCCAACCAATGACGCTTTGGATGCCCCTAACTGATTGGGAAACGCGGAATTCGCCAGCAGGATCGTGCCGTCTACATCGAGGACACACAGCAAATTCAGAGACAAATCAAAGAAGTGGGCCTGCCAGTTGGTTGCGTAATCGGCGGCAGCGTTTGCTGAAAAATCAGAGGCGGATTCAGGAATGGATGAATTTCGGTTCATGATATTTTAGAGCTTACGAGACTTAAAAGACTGATATGGTGCCGTTCACGTGACCGGGGGCACCATACAAATCATTTTTCAATAATACATCATACTAGATCGAAATGAGCAGCTATGAGACCCAATTTATCAAGAGGCCTACTCTTTTTTGCCTGCTTGCTGCTAACGCCGATGAACATAACCGGGCAAAGTCAGGCGGCATCCCCTGTCGTTTTAAAGTGGGCAGCCTATTTTTCCAACTCAACGCTGTCTGAAGCCGAACGCATTGAAGAACTCCAGTGGTTTGTAGACGTAACCCTACCCTTTCGCGGGCGGTCAATCCGCTCCGTGGCAGAGGACATCGAAACCCATTACTGGGAAAGCGAGGTGCTGACGGTTGCCTTTGAAGAACTGACCGGCATTGCCGTAGAGCATGAAATCATTGGCGAAGGGTCGGTGGTAGAGCGCCTTGTTGAACAGCAGCGCACTGGGCGGCGGTTGTATGACATCTATGTGAATGACGCTGATTTGGTGGGAACGCACTTGCGAACGGGTGGCGTGGTTAACTTGACGGAATACATGAACGGGGAGGGGGCCGTCTACACAAACCCGCATCTACACCTTGAGGACTTTCTCAATCTGGAATTTGGCCAGGACTATGTCGGCAATCAACTGCAACTGCCAGACCAGCAGTTTGCGAACCTGTACTGGTTTCGCTACGACTGGTTTACCGACCCCTTTATTCAGCAGCAGTTCCAGGCGATTTACGGCTACGAACTCGGTGTGCCTATCAACTGGGCAGCCTACGAAGACATCGCTCATTTTTTTACCTACGAAGTGCGCGGCACCCCGTCCGATGCGCCTGGACATATTGATGGCGTCAAGATTTACGGCCACCTGGATTACGGGCGCAAATCACCGTCACTGGGGTGGCGCTTTACCGATGCGTGGCTGTCGATTGCCGGGGTTGGTGACCGAGGATTGCCAAATGGCCTGCCCGTGGATGAGTGGGGCATACGCGTTGACAACGGCATTCCGGTTGGCGCGTCAATTGAGCGCGGCGGTGCAACCAACGGCCCGGCAGCCGTCTACGCCCTCGAAACGTATATTCGTTGGTTAGAGTTATACGCACCGCCAGAGGCTCAAGATTGGCGCTGGGTAGATGCCGGTGCCCAACCTGCACGCGGCGACATCGCCCAACACATCTTTCAATACACAACGTGGCTTTCTGACGAATCGTTTCACCAACCCGAAAGCCTCGTCACGGATGCATCAGGCATTCCCCTGTGGCGCGTTGCCCCAACACCGCATGGCCGTTACTGGGACGAGGGCATGAAGATTGGCTATCAAGACGCCGGAAGCTGGACAATACCGATTAGCGTTGTAGGGCCTGATCGAGCGATGGCCTGGATTTGGGCGCAGTTTGCCGTATCGCAAACCGTGGCCGTGGACAAATTTGTTGCAGGGGGCACGCCCGTTCGTTCGTCAACCATTTTCTCAGGCTACCTAACCGAGCATATTGACGAGTACGGTGGTTTGATTGAGTTTTACCGTTCCACGGAGGCGAATAAATGGACGGACACCGGTTTAAATGTCCCCGACTACCCCAAGCTATCCGGGGTATGGTGGCCCAACATCGCAGACGCCATCGAAGGCAAGCTCACCCCCCAACAAGCGATGGACAATATTGCCTTTCAAATGGACGAGGCGATGAGCGAGATGCGCATGGCACGCTATTCGCCCGTGTTGAACGACCCTGTTGACCCTCAAATGTGGTTGGCAAGGCAAGGCGCGCCAAAGGCAGAACGCCCCCCAGAAACACCTTTGACCGTACCTTACGATGAACTCATTGATGCGTGGGAAACGGAGCGCGACAGATAATGCGACTCGGAAAAAAGATCAACAGACGCAGCACCAGCATTGGCACAAAAATCCTGGTTCCCGTCGGAGCCTCGTTCATCCTATTTACGATTGCACTCGCCTTGCTCATCGGGGTGACCAGCCTCAACAACCTGACCAACGTAAAACTGGCCGAACTGGAGCGCATGTCCCGCATTCTGTCCAACAACGTCACTGAGCGCGTGGATAGTGCGGCGGTCATCGCTAAAAGCATGGAACAGAACGAGGGCATTACCCGCGAAATTGTTCAGCTTGCCACCTATGGCCCCTACTATGCCGACCCCAGAGATTATTTTGACCCGTACATCATTGGCATAGAGCCGCAAGACATGCAAGACGCTGACCAAATTTTTGCATTGCAGGCCACACTCAACCTACTGACGCAAATGCAAGTGAGTTTGCAAACCAACAACCTGGATAGCATCGGCTTGTATTTGGTCTCTCCGTTTGGCTTGCTGCCAGATTCGGAACCGATTCTCGCGTTGTGGATTGACCACAACCAAATCGTTATCGGGCGGTTTGCTGCGAAGGGCGTAAACAACATAGGTGACTATTATCGGGTCACCACGTCTAATTTCAGGCCACCCCATGTCGATTACTTTGATGTCAGTTCTGTGTATTCAATGCCCGCCATTGAATTCTACGATGATCTAGAGTTTTCCCCATTAGACGCCGCCCCAAATTGGCGCTTCCTCTCGCACGATTTTGCCGATGACGCCGTTACCAATCACATCCTCACCCACCAAAACGTTCCCACGCTCACAACAACATATCCCATGAAGGTGAATTTATCGCACCCCGAAACATGGGAAGAAACGCCCATCCCAGCCGCTGTGCTGGTTATAGATCAACACCTTGGCGTTGAGGCGATTCAGGATTTTAAGGGGCGATTGGGCTTAGACGTGGGCTTCATGCAGGCCGATAATCTGGTCATCAACAGTGTCAATAACGACTTCCAACCGCAAATCGACCCCAACACCCAAATCATTCAGATACAGGGCAGCGATTACTACTTTGCCTCTGAGCCAATCGGCTCGGAAGCCGCGGGCTTGAGTGCGGTTGTCCTCAGCCCAAGTTCAGACGTTCAGCGCTTGATTAGCGATCTACAGCAAAGAATTGTCTTTATTGCCATTCTCATCGTAACAGTGGGGAGCATTATTGTTTATTTCAGCATTCAGGCGTTGGTAAGCCGCCCACTCAAAACGCTCACTGAGGGTACCCAGGGCATTGAACGGGGGGATTTCGGCAGTCGTGTGCTGGTGCGCCGCTCCGATGAACTCGGACAGTTAGCCAACGCCTTTAATACGATGGCCGCACGGGTTGAAGAACTGATTGCCTCGCTTGAAGACCGCGTCAACGCCCGCACGCGTGACTTGCGGGCTGCGGTGGACGTGTCGCGTGAGATTACCACCGTGCTTGAACTGGATGACCTATTGCCAGAAGTGGTCAAGCTGACGGCCAACACTTATGAGTTGTATTCGGTCGCTATTTTGTTGCCAGATCGTGACCGAAAAATGCTAAAGCTGTCCGCCAGCATCAACGGGGAGGGGCTGCCATTTGAAAATCAGGATTCGTTCCAAATCCCCATACGCACCCACAACAGCATCATTGCAGATGCCGCCCGCCGCCGCCATTCGATTGTCGTGAATAACGTTAGCCAGCATGAAAATTACTTTTTCTTCAACGAACTGTCAGAAACAAAGTCCGAACTCGCCATTCCCATGACGCTGGGCGCAAAATTCCTGGGCATCTTTGATGTGCAATCGCGCTACCAGGACAACTTTGGCGAGGAGGAGATCACTGCCCTGGAAAGCCTGGCCAAGCAAACGGGTATCGCCGTGCGCAACGCCCAGCTATTTGAAGAACTACGGTTTGCCCGTGAACAAGCGGAACAGGCCAATCAAGCCAAGTCTGCCTTTCTTGCGAGTGTGTCTCATGAGCTGCGCACACCGCTGAATTCCATCATCAACTTTACCGAGTTCGTCCGGCACGAGATGAAAGGCCCCGTTACACCAGAGCAGTTCGACACATTAGGAGAGGTTGTCACTGCGAGCCAGCATTTACTCAACCTCATCAATGATGTGCTGGATATTTCCAAAATTGAGTCGGGTTCGCTTTCGCTTTACGTGGAGGACAATGTTGACATCAAGGCGTTACTGGCTGTGGCCGTTTCAACAGCCCACAGCCTCATCAATGACAAACCTATTGCGATATTGACCGAATTCAGCGACGATTTGCCGAAGATTCGCGCTGATGAGCAGCGTGTTCTGCAAATCCTGCTCAACATTGTGTCCAATGCCTGCCGCTTTACCGAAGCTGGCAAGATCGTCTTTCGAGCCGAGCAACGCCAGGGAACCGTGCGGATTGTCATTCAAGACACTGGCCCCGGCATCCCTAACGATGACGCTGATAAAGTGTTTGAAGCGTTCAAACAGACGGAAACAGGGCAGAAAACTGGCGGTGGAACCGGCTTAGGGATGCCGATCTCGCGTGTGCTGGCAGAGAAACATGGTGGCCAATTGTGGTTTGACGGTATACTAGGTCAAGGGACGACTTTTTTCGTGGAGCTGCCCATCTGCTCCCCGCACCTCGAAGTTATTGATTAGTGACTTAGGTTTTATTTGAAAATGCACACTTTTCTATATGTTGATGACGACCCCGGCAGCCGCAAGGTTATGGCCGGGCTGGTCGAACGGCTGACGATTCCAGTTAATCTGGTGATGTTCGAAGATAGTGTCAACTTCCTTCACCGTGTTGAAGGCGTGACCCCTATCCCCACAATCTTCTTGTTAGATATTCACGTTTTGCCGCTGAATGGGTTTGAGATGTTACGCCTGCTGCGGCAGCACGACCTGTTTTCGCCCCGGATGATCGTTGCACTCACAGCAAGCGTGATGAACGAAGAGGTGAACCGCCTTAAAGCCGCGGGCTTCGACGGCGTTTTGGCCAAGCCGCTCAACTTCCATGATTTTCCGCAAGTGATGAATCGCGTTTTGACGGGTGAGCGCATCTGGACGGTCGTTCGCTAGAGCGCCTCGCCCACCCACGTTAGCGCCCCTCACCTGTACTTTTGTACAGTCGCCCTGGCACCAATACTCTACAAACCGCTAGCTTATAGCGCCATTCACGATTTGTTAAACTGTGGGAAATTAATTGACAGGGTTTTCTGGTCAATCGACCGCGGAGAAAAACCTGGAGTTTACCATGCAGCTAACAAATAAAAGAATTTTTCTCGTTGAAGACAACATCGGCAATCAAACTATTACCAAAACCCTCCTGGAATCGCACGGGGCGACGGTTGCCCTCCATCGCACTGGCCAGGACATCATCCCGCCCCTGCTCCAATTTTATCCCATCGACCTCATCATCCTCGATCTCATGCTACCCGGTGGGATCACAGGGTTTGACATTTTTTCGGCGATTCGCAATCAGCCCAAATTCGACGACATTCCTATCATCGCGATGTCTGTGGTTGATCGGTCAGAGGTGATTCCACAGGCTAAAAAGCGCGGGTTTTCTGGATTCATTAGCAAGCCCATCAACTTCCGCATATTCCCGGAGCAAGCCGCCCGAATCATTGCTGGCGAACTCATATGGTAAATCAGCTTAATAAATTTTAAGGAACAAATGCGCTTTGATGTCATACAGAAGGCTCTCAAAAAATGAGCATTGAGTTACGGCAAGTCACCAAAACAACCGATGGCTACCTGACGTTAGATCAGTTAGACATCACGATTGATAACGGTACGTTTTTGGCGGTTGTTGCGCCAACGGGTACCGGGAAGACCACCCTGCTGCGCATCATGGCTGGCATCGAGAAACCCGAACACGGGCAAGTCTTCGTAAACGGCGAGGATGTGACCCAACTTCATGTGCGTGACCGCAATGTGGCGATGGTTTACCAGCAATTTATCAACTACCCATCGCTGACGGTGTACGAAAACATCGCCTCTCCGCTGCGCGTTCGCGGGAACATGCCGGCGCAAGACCTCGATAAACGGGTGCGCGATACCGCCGCACAACTGCAAATTTCTGAGTTGTTGGATCGCCACCCCCAGGAAATCAGCGGTGGCCAACAACAGCGAGTAGCCATTGCGCGGGCACTGGTCAAGGATGCCGAGCTAATTTTGCTAGATGAACCGCTGGGCAACCTGGACTACAAACTTCGTGAAGACCTGCGCCTTGAGCTAAAAAATCTGGCAGCAGAGCGGAATGCGATATTTGTGTATGCAACGCCAGAACCGATTGACGCGCTCATGATGGCAACCGATGTTGCCGTTTTGCACCACGGCAAGATCATCCAGTATGGCGACCTGCAAGATGTTTACCTGATGCCGCAGCACGTCAAGACGGGTGAATATTTTAGCGACCCGCCCATGAACTTCCTGAACTGTCAGGTCAACGGTGATGTGGCGGTGATTGCTGAGGACTTCAAGATTCCCCTTAGCGCAATGGACGCTCAGCTAAGGTCGGGCGAGTACATTCTGGGGATTCGCCCCCATCACATCAACGTGTCCCAAAATACCATGCAGTCGGCTTACATTCCCCTGCCAGTTAACGTTGAACTGGCGGAAATCGTCGGGTCAGACACAACCCTGCACCTGTCTCACCAGGATTTGCGCTTCATCGCCTTGTCGCAGGAGTTTGAACACTTTGAGTTGGATCAAAAAATCACCGCGTCGTTTGATCCCCGGCAGATACACATCTTTGATTCACAAACAGGCCAGCTCGTCATGAGCGCGGCGGAGGTGCGATAACCGTGGCTACTATTGAACTTGTCGATATTGCACATGCCTACGTTCCTGGTCAGTACGCCGTAAAAGACATCAACCTTCGCTGGTCTGATGGGGTGTCTAGCGCGCTGTTGGGGCCGTCAGGCTGTGGCAAAACAACGTTACTCAAAATCATTTCTGGGTTGCTGATCCCCACCCAGGGGCAGGTCTTGCTAAACGGTGAAGAGGTCAACCACAAACAACCCGCAGAGCGGAACATCGCCCAGGTCTTCCAATTCCCGGTGGTCTACGAAACCCTCAGTGTCTTTGAAAACTTGGCCTTTCCCCTACGCAATCGCGGTGTAGCGGACAGCGCCGTCCAAAAGCGCGTGAACGAGATTGCCGAAATCCTGGGGTTGACGGATGTGCTGCGCCAAAACGCAGCCAAACAGGGCACCGCAGAAAAGCAGCTAATTTCCCTGGGGCGGGGTGTTGTACGCGAGGACATTTCAGCCATCCTGCTGGACGAACCCCTAACGGTCATCGACCCGCACCAAAAGTGGCACATCCGGCGCAAGCTTAAGCAGCTACAACACGAACTCAACCTGACCATGATCTACGTAACCCATGATCAGCACGAAGCACTCACCTTTGCCGATCAGGTCACAGTGATGAACACGGGGGAAGCCTTGCAAACGGGCAGCCCACGGGAACTCCATGACGAACCTGCCGCGCCCTTTGTCGGCTACTTCATCGGCAGCCCAGGGATGAATATTTTTGAGGCCACGCTTGACGGCGACGCAGTCCGAGCGCAACAGATTAGCGTGACAGTGCCTCAGGCCGTCATCCCACAGGTGCAGGGGCAAGACCTGAAGCTTGGCATCCGCCCAGAATTTGTCGAGGTTTCGCTAACCCAGCAGCCAGCCTATTTTGAATGCGAGGTTCAAGCCATTCACCTGACGGGCACAGCAAAAATACTCGAACTATCTGGCATGGGCCTAGTGTTCAAAGCCCGCGTTGCCGACACGTTCCGAATTGAAACGGGGGCGACCGTGTGGGCCAACTTCCCCACGCACACAACCATGATTTATGCCGATGATCGTGCCATCAACCTTGAAGCGGAGGCAAAACCGTTATGAAAATTCGTTCCAATCGGGGATGGTTACTCGTCCTACCGGCATTGCTCGTGATGGCCGTCAATGCCTTCATTCCCTTTTTCACGGTGATTAACTATTCCGTGCTAGATATTTTCCGCAATCTGCCACCCATCTGGGTTGGCCTGGAAAACTATCAGGTTGTTTTGCAGGACGATCTGTTTCGTGGGGCATTTGTGCGCCAGGTAATCTTTTCGTTCCTGATCTTATTTATCCAAATCCCGCTGGGCGTTTTGATCGCCCTGTCGATACCCAAAAAAGGATGGGCCGCGTCTGCCTCTCTGGTGGCACTGGGCTTCCCACTGCTCATTCCGTACAACATTGTGGGCATTATCTGGCGTGTGTTCACCCGCTCTGACCTGGGGCTGGCACCGCTCATCCTGGGCGTATTTGGCTACGAATACAACGTGGCGACAAACGCGGCTGATGCGTATTGGACTGTGGTGGTGATGGACGTCTGGCATTGGACGTCGCTCGTCGTGCTGCTGGCCTACGCAGGGTTGAACGCCATCCCGGATGCGTTTTACCAGGCAGCCAAAATTGATGGGGCATCGGCATGGCGCACGTTTAGGGTAGTGACCCTGCCTCGCCTTCGCAGTGTGCTGACGATTGCTATTTTGCTGCGCTTTATGGACTCGTTCCGCATTTACACCGAAGTCTTTTTGCTAACAGGTGGCGGCCCTGGCACCACTACCACCTTCCTGAGCGACGTTCTGGTGCGTAAAGCAGTCATCTCATTTGACATTGGCTATTCCGCTGCATTCTCGATGATTTATTTCTACGTCATTCTTATTATCTCGTACATCTTCTTCCTCGTGCTAACCAACGTTGGCACAGGCAGCGAAGCCCCCGCCGAATAGGAGAGCCTTCATGAGCAATAAACGCAGCATTTGGCTAAACATTATTTTGATAAGCTATTTCGTCTTTCTCGCGCTCCCGCTGCTGTGGATGCTGTCGATGTCGTTTAAGACGAACACCGAAATCCTGTCAACGCGGTCATTCATCCCACAAACGTTTACGTTTGCCAACTACCAGGAAATCTTCACGGAACCGGAGTGGCGTAACAGTTTTGCCGTCTCAATCGGCTATGTGCTCCTCAACATGGTGATTACGCTGGTGGTCTCGCTGCCTGCGGCTTATGCGTTTTCACGCTACAGTTTTCGTGGGGATAACCACCTGTTCTTCTGGTTATTGACCAATCGCATGGCACCCGGCGCGGTTTTTCTGTTGCCCTATTTTCAGCTTTACTCCGCCATCAATTTGTTCGACACCCCCTATGCCGTTGCGCTGGCCCATACGTTGTTTAGCGTGCCGCTCGCCATCTGGATTTTAGAGGGGTTCATGTCTGGCATCCCCAAAGCCATAGACGAAACCGCCTGCATTGACGGCTACACGTTCTTCGGGTTCTTCCGCAAAATCTTTATCCCGCTTATTCGTCCCGGAATTGGTGTGGCGGCGTTCTTCTCGTTCTTGTTCTCCTGGGTAGAACTGCTGATGGCTCGCACGCTGACGGGAACTGTTGCCAAGCCCATCTCAGTAACGCTTTCGCGCAGTTTGGGTGCAGAAGGCTGGGACTGGGGCGTGATTGCGGCTGCGGGCGTGCTGATGATTATTCCGGGGGCATTGCTGATTTACTTCGTGCGCAACCACCTTGCTAAGGGCTTTGCCCTGGGGAGAGTGTAACTGTCAACGACCACCGACTCAAAGTCGGTGGCTTGAAGCCAAAAGGCTGAAAGCCCGTGTTGACCAGCCTTAGCCACGCCGAAAGGCCATGGCTCCGTTACGAACGAATACATAGGCACTCCGGGGTGACGACCCAGCCCCGTGACCCTGCGGTGAGTGGTTAAACAGTCTGAGGGTCTAGGACAGTGCTACTCATATACAAAACCGTTCGATAACATTGGCGAGGGTAACGTCACCAGCACGTCACGCTGAGAAGGAGGGGTCGCGCCTTGGGGTAGCTCAAAAGACGACCCCCTTAATGGGGAAACAAGGCTAAAAGCCCAACATATGGCGACTTCCCCGCACCGCCTAACAGCGGCGGTGCCCGTCGCTGTTGGGCAGAGAAAGGTTTTAGGAGACTATGG
>CAWUJQ010000029.1:0-23824 GCA_963922445.1 uncultured bacterium | reverse complement strand
CAAGCAAGCGCGGATTGGCCCCGCGACAGTGCAGCCCGCACGTGTGGCCCCGATTGACATCGCAGCGCAGGCCGCCCTGTTAGAAGCGCTGGCACCCGGACGCACGTATATTGGCGTGTCTCGCGGGGCATGGCTAGAAGCGCACGGCATTCAACCAGAAGCCAAACCGATTACCGCGCTGCGTGAGGCGATTGCAGCAATCCGCTATATGCTGAACGGTGACGAGGGCGGCGTTACAGGCGAATTCTACTCCCTGGCCGAACACGTTCGCGCCCCTTACCCGCTGCCAGCAGCCGCGCACATCCCGGTTATGATTGGCACATGGGGGCCAAAGCTGGCTGCCGTCGCGGGGGAGATTGCCGATGAGGTGAAGATTGGCGGGTCTGCCAATCCAGACTTCATACCCATCCTGACGGACTACATCCGTGTGGGCACGGAACGCGCAGGCAGACCACAGGAAGACGTGGGTATCGCTATCGGTGCGGTATGTGTGGTGGACGAAGACGGCGAGCGGGCGCGAGCATTGGCGCGGCGTGAGGTAGCGCTGTATTTGCCTGTCGTCGCTAAGTTGGATACGACAGTAGACGTGGAACCAGAGCGCGCCCAACGGATTCAAGCGGCGGTTGAACAAGCTGACCTTGACGCCGCAGCAGCGCTTATCTCGGATGATTTGCTTGACCGCTTTGCGTTTTCTGGCACGCCCAGTGCGATTACTGCTCAGTGTGAAGCCCTCTTCGCAGCAGGCGCAACGCGCATCGAGTTCGGCACGCCCCACGGCCTATCCCCGCAGCATGGTATTACATTGCTTGGTGAGCGCGTCGTGCCAGCAATTCGGCACATGAGCTAACGCACCCGCTCATGTGTTGGGGTTGGGTCGGGGCAATAACACCCGACCCGCTTGCTTATTTCATGCCTGTGGTGGCAATGCCGGTCGTGATGTACCGCTGTAAGAAGCCAAACACAATCGTGATGGGCAGCAGGGTCACCACTGTCATCGCCAGGATGAGATGGAAATCGGTGGTGTTCTCACCTCGGAAGGCGTTCAGGCCGATTTGCAGCGTGAAGTTCTCGCTGGACTGTAACACAACCAGCGGCCACAAGAAGTCATTCCAGCGCCACATCACACTGAAGATGGTCAGCACGGCCAGCGCGGGCGCGGCCAATGGCAAAATCACCTGAGCATAGATGCGCCATTCACTGGCACCGTCAATGCGGGCGGCGTCAATCAACTCGTCAGGGATGGTGAGCATGTACTGCCGCAGCAAAAACACGCCCGTTGGCGTTGCCGCACCGGGCACAATCACGCCGAGCAGATTGTCGTACCACCCGACCGACTGAATCACCAGGAAGGCAGGCACCAGAATCACACTGAGCGGCACCATGAGCGTGCTAATCATAATCAGGAAGAACACGTTACGTCCTTCGTATTTGTACTTGCTCAGCGAAAACGCCGCCATACTGTTCACCAGCAGCGTGAGCAACGTCGCGCTCACCGTGACGATAACGCTGTTCCGCAAATACACGCCAAAGTTGAAACTCTGGATGCCCTCGGCGTAGTTCTCAAAGGAAAAATACACCTCTTCGAGTTCCGTCAGGCTGTTGCGCCCGAATTGCATCGGCTCCATTTCGGGATTTTCCGGGTCAATCAACTGGTAGATGATGCCAGTCCGTTCAACCTGGGCCATCACCTGTGTGGTGCCGTCTTCCTGCTCAACTTCCCACAACACCAGCGGCCCATCAAAGCCGGGAACCTCCGCCGTTTGTTGACGGTAGGGCAGCAACCGAGGCGGAAAGGTGTTCAAGTCACTAGACGGCTTAAACGATGACATCACCAGCCAAATCACCGGGCCAAACATGATGAATGTGCCCAGAATCAAATAGGCATATGTGAGAACGTCAGTGGTTGACAGCCCCTTTTTGCCCTGTGTGCGCGTCAAAAACTGCATGACCTGGCTCATGTTAAAAATCCCCTTGGCGTGATCGCAGCACGATTTGGAAAATGGTCAAAATAATCAGCGCGCCCGCCATCACCAGGGATGCAGCCGCTGCCATGCCGGGGATGTTGCTGCTGCCGAAGCCTTTGTCGTAGATGTACTGCACGATGAACAGGGTGGCTGTGCCCGGCCCGCCGTCAGTAAAGGCGAACACAATATCGAAGACCTGCACCGCCCGAATGAGCGACAGCACAAGCACAACGAGCATCGTCGGCATTAACAACGGCAGCGTGATGCCACGGAACTTATTCCACACGTTGGCACCGTCAATGTCGGCAGCTTCGTACAGGTCTGCCGGAATCGCTTGCAGGCCGGCAAGCAAAATCAGCGTGTAAAAGCCCATCTGCGACCATACACTGATGAACACCACCCACATGCGCGGCAAGATAGCCCCGTTTGTAAAGTCGGAGATGAAGTCGATACGTTCGACCCCGAAGTTGCCCAGGAACGCGTTCAAGATGCCGTTCTCGGTCAAAATCCAGCGCCACATCAGCGCGACCACAATAGGCGATAGCAGCACCGGATAGAAAAACACACTTCGGAAGAAACCACGAAGCGCAATGCCGTGGTTCAAAATCAACGCGGTTGTGAGCGAGACCAACACCATCAGGCTGACCTGGCTGCCCACAAACCAGAATGTGTTACCCACCGCACGGATGAAGCGGTCTTCCTGGCAGGTGGTGTAGTTCAGCAGGTCTTCACAGTTGAACAACTGCTCAATGTTGCGCGTGCCCACCGCTGGGCGTTCCGTCAAGAAGATGGACGTGCCCCCTGTAAACGCATAGCCAAAATTCAGCAGCATGGGCAGCAAAATGAAGACGCCGAAAATGAGCAAGTTCGGAATGACAAACAGGTAGGCCATGCCCTTGATGCCAATGACGCGCTGGATGCCTGCAAAAACCGTGTCCAGGATGTCAATGAAGCGATAATAAATATCTTCTAGGATGCCTCTGCCGGCAGCGCCAGCCGTTTTTTGGGTAAAATCTTTTGGAATATTGGATGAGTTTTGCATATGCAAGACTTTCAATTGAGCCAACGACAAACAATAGGTTGACCAGACCTGACAAGCGATCCATCAATGGCGCAACCCCATATTGACGGTCAAACTGCACATGCCAGCAGGGGAATGTTCAATTTGGGCGAAGTGACAGGAGTGGACAGCGAAACAAAAGGAGCGTGCCGCAGCACGCTCCCACGACTTTAATGCTTATTCAGATGCAGCAGCAATCGCTTCGTCAATATCCTGCTGTAAGCCAGCAAGGGCTTCTTCAAGCGTCAACTCGCCAACCAGGTACTGGCTGATGCGGTCTGCCGAGTTGCGATAGTAGGCAAACGCGAACGGGTGAACGTTCAAGCCTGCCGCCTGATCTTGCAGTTTGGGCACTTCAAGCGCGTACACGCCCAGGGCTTCAATGACTGCCGGGTCGTCAGAGGTGTACTCGACGCCAGCGCTGGCAACCACACTGTTTGCAGACAGCGTGTTGGTGCGGGCGGAGAACTCACTGGCAACGTCTTCACGGATGAGGAAGGCCAGTGCCTGGGCGACTTCTGCCGGGTTTTCGGTTTGTGCGAAGCCAGCAACGGCTGCACCACCCGCAACACCCGTGCTGCCACCTTCACCCTGCGGGTTCGGAACAACAGTCCAGTCGAAGCTGTCGCCAACATTTTCAGAGAAGTTGCCAATCTGCCAGCTACCGCTCATGTACATGGCCAGTTCGCCGCTAATAAAGAAGGAGTCTGCTGCGGCAAAGCCGCCGCCCGTGCCCAGCCACACTTCTGCCGGGGTGACTTCATCAGCGTGCCACTGGTTGAGCAGTTCTGCCATCGCGCGGAAGCCGGGGGTATCAACCGTGAAGTTGCCTTCTTCGTTGATGAGCGTAGCACCCATCGTCATGGCCGGGCCAGCAAAACGGTGACCGGTGCGGTCAATGGCAATGCCGTAGATGGTAACTTCGTCGGTGCTCAGGGCTTCTTGCACTGCTGTGGTGGCGTCCGTCCAGTCCTGCCAGGTTGCTGTTTCAAAGTCGGGCAGGTCAACGCCAGCCAGTTCGAACAGCGTCAGGTTGACGTAAGGGCCGGTGACCGTGAACGCATCCGGGAAGCCGCCCAGACCTTCGCCTTCGTTGGTCATCGCGTCCAGGATGGGGGCCGGATAGTTCTCTGACCAGTAGGCGGCAGTTTCTTCGTCCAGGAATTCGGTGGCGTCCAGGTATTCACCCTGATAGATGCCGAAGTTGGTGATGCGGGCCATGTCCGGCGCTTCACCAGCTTCAACCTGAATCGGCAATTGCTCGTCAACGTTGGTGTACGGAACCACGTCTACCGTCACGCCGATGCCAGTTTCTTCAGTGAACTGGGCCAACAGGTCGGTGTATACGTCACATTCGTTGCCGTCTTGATAGCAACGGAAGGTCAGGTCAACATCCTGTGCAGAAACCACGCTGCTAAACAGCATGACCAGCACGAGTGCAAAAGCAAGGGACTTGATCTTTGTTTTCATTATCAACCTCTTTAGATGTTTAGATGGAATTTTAAATATGGGTAAACTGCTACTGTGGACACTCAAAAACGGCTGCAAATTCCCTTTCACTCAACCAGCACAGATTATCAACATCAAGCTGCGATTTCGCTAGCTCAATGGCGATACACGGTTTGTCGGATCATTTAACCCTCAACCACACAAGTCGATTCGCGCACTACGAGTTCTCCCGTGAAGACCATTTGCGATGTTTCGATGTACGGGAATCGAATTTGTTCGACCAGCATCTTAACCGCCCATTCGCCTTCTTTAAAGTGGTTGTATGAAATCGATGTTAGCGCAGGTTGATGATGCTGAGCGAAGGCGGTGTTGTCGAACGAGGCGACAGAGACATCTTGGGGAATGCGCTTTCCGTAGTCGGCTAATACCGACAGGCCTTCTAGAGCATAGGTGTCGTTCACGAAGATAATTGCGGTTATCCCCGGCGCACGATGCAGGACATCGTCTACCGCGTCGGCCCCGTCGCCCAGGGAAAAAATGGCCTGCTTAGCCAACCCGGCATCATCCATCGCTTGCTGGTACCCGCGCAGGCGCGTGTGTGTAAAGTCGAAGCCCTCGTCACCCCCCACAAATGCAACTGACCGGTGCCCCAAGCTAAGCAGATGCTCCGTCAGCAGGTAGGCGTAGCGGGTTTCGTCGCGCTCAATGCCAGAGTATTTGTACTTTTTGGCTTCGCGCCCCAGTACCACGCACGGGATGTTGTTCTCTACCACCTGTTCGACCAGCGGCTCGTGCTGCTGTGCCCCGAAAACCAGCACCCCATCGGGGCGCAAGTATTGGTCGGTCAAATAGAGGTGGGAGACGTGATGGGCAGACGAGGCGGGTTCATTCACCACCAGCCGTAACTGTATGTTGTAGTGTTGGGAAGCGCTTTGAATGCCTTGCAGCACCTGGCTAAAGACATAGCTGGAGCGCAACACCTTGGGATGCAAAACCATCATGGAGAGCGACTGTGATTTGTACTCGACAATCACCTCGCTTGACGGGTGGTCACGCAGGGAGTTGTTGGCCTGGGTCGTCTCTAGCTCGCTCACTGCGGTTAGGACAGTCCGCCGCATTTCCTCTGACACGCCCGGTTTGTTATTTAGGACGAGCGATACCGTACTTTTGGAAACACCGGCTAGTTCAGCAATTTCACGAATCGTTGGCATAATCTTCCAAAAAATCCACCGATGCACTGGACAGAATATATCGGCTTATGCTTTAATAGTCAAGCGAACGAACGAACAGATTTTGTCCGAATTCGTTCGATTGGACTTATTGAAGTGATCTTTTGGAGGGGCGAATATGCCTATCGAATCTGAGGATTTTCGTAATGTTTTGCGCCATTTTCCGGCGGGCGTCACCGCAGTGACCGTCAAGGCGGGCGACCAACAGCACGGATTAACCGTTTCTGCCTTTGCGTCGGTCTCCCCTACGCCGCCGCTGATCCTGGTGTGTATTGACCATCGCGGGCGCGCCCACGAACTGTTCGAACGCAGCGACGCCGTGTTCGCCGTGAACATTTTGCGCGAAGGGCAGGAAGACGTGTCTAACCGCTTTGCCTTTAGCGATGAAGATCGTTTTGCAGTTGGCAATTGGATCACGGCGAAAACCGGCGCACCCATCTATGCCGATGCACTCGCCTGGCTGGACTGCACGGTGTACAGCCGCCACACCGCAGGCACGCACACCATCTACATTGGCGAGGTGCAGGCCAGCAGCGTTGTTTCCCCGGACAACCCGCCGCTTGTCTATTGGAATCGCTCCTATCGCAGCATCGTTGAAGCCGTAACCGAACCCAAATAGCGTTTTATTATCATTTTACGGAGTAATGACCCATGATTGACATTCGTTCCCCCCATCTAACCGGTGCCGAGGTGTCTTGGTTTGCAGCGCTTTGTGCTGATGACTATCGCTACCTGGGCGTCCCTGACGATTCGCTCAAGAGTACGTTCGAACACTGCTCAAACATCACCGTGACGGCTGAGAAAAACGGCTTCCGCAATATCTTGTGCCCTAATTCGTATCAGGTAGGGCAGGACACGATGAGCTTTGCAGCGGGCGTGGCTACCATGACGGACGTGATTAACCTGCTGGTGGCGGTTCGCTGCGGTGAGTATCACCCGCCCATGCTGGCTCGTTATATCGCCTCGCTTGACCACATGCTCAAAGGGCGTTTGACGGTGAACATCATTTCGTCCAACATGCCCGGTGAACAACTCGACTCCGCCGCACGCTATCAGCGCTCACGCGAGGTGATCGAAATCCTCAAGCAAGCCTGGACGCAGGACTTCATCGACTTTGAGGGTGAGTTCTACAACATTCAGCTAGACTGGACGGACCCGGTAAAGCCCTACCAGCAAAACGGCGGCCCCCTGCTGTACTTTGGTGGCTACTCCCCGCATGGCAAAGACCTGTGCGCCGAACACTGCGACGTATACCTGATGTGGCCAGACACAGAAGAAAACCTGCAAGGCCACATGGAAGACCTATCGGCACGGGCAAAGGAGTACGGGCGTAAGATTGACTTTGGGCTGCGTGTTCACATGGTGGTGCGTGAGACGGAAGAAGAAGCGCGTGCCTACGCCCACAGTTTGGTTTCCAAACTAGAAGATGAGGTTGGTGACGCCATCCGCAACCGTGCCCAGGACGCGAAGTCATTAGGGGTTGCCCTGCAAGCCGAGGCCCGGTCGAAATCGGACGATGAAGGCTTTGTCGAACCCAACTTGTGGACAGGGATTGGTCGGGCGCGCTCAGGGTGTGGCGCTGCGCTGGTGGGCAATCCGCAGCAAATCCTGGATAAGATTCAGCGTTACAAGGATATGGGCATTCGCGCATTCATTTTCTCTGGTTACCCGCACCTGGATGAGTGCCAACACTTCGGTGAACTGGTGATGCCTCACCTTGAAACTATTTCCATGCCGATTGAGCAAGGCCGTGTGCCGGACGCCATGCCTGCTACCCCACTGGGGTTGGGGCAGCGTGTTTAGCCGTTTTTATCTGACGTAGAAAGCGAACTAATTGTGAAGACCTATCAGATTCCACAAACGGATCTGGAAACGTCTCGGATTGCCTACGGCACCTGGCATCTGGGCGTCCATTGGGATGATACCCCCCCAACAGATGAGATCAAACAACAGGCCGATGCGCTGATCCATGCAGCCGTTGAGCATGGCATCACGCTAATTGACCTGGCCGATATTTACACACGCGGCAAATCGGACATGCTGGTGGGCGAGGTTATCAAGAACGACCCGTCCATCCGCGATAAGGTGCTGCTGCAAGCAAAAACAGGCATTGTACTACCGGATGAGCTGTATGACGGCTCCGTACCACACTATGACTTCAGCTATGACAACATCGTCACCAAGGTAGAAACCAGCCTCAAGCGCTTGAATACCGACTATGTTGATTTGCTGCTGCTGCATCGGCCTGACCCGCTGGTAGAGCCGGAAGAGGTAGCGCGAGCATTTGACGAACTGCAATCTGCGGGCAAGGTACGCCACTTTGGTGTGAGCAACCACACGCCGATGCAAATTGACCTGTTGAAGCGCTACATTGACCAGCCGTTGGTCGTGAATCAGGTTGAGTTAAACCTGCTTCACAATAACCTCATCAACGACGGCGTTGTGTCCAACACCACGTCCGTGCGTTATACCGCCGCACGCGGCACGCTGGACTACTGCCGCGTCAACGACATGATGATTCAGGCGTGGTCACCGCTGGCACGCGGGCAAATCTTCAATCCGCCGGACGACGCACCCGAAAACGTCAAGGCGACATCCACGCTGTTGGGCCAACTGGCCGAAAAACACAACACTACCAAAACTGGCATCGCCCTGGCATGGCTGATGAAACACCCGGCCCGGGTTCAGCCGATTTTGGGAACGATGAAGGTGAAACGCATTCCAGAAAGTGTCGCTGCTGATGACGTGGAACTGTCACGGCTGGAATGGTATGAACTGCTCGCTGCCGCCAATGGCGCAAACATTCCATAACCTGGGGGAACCATGACGATTCATAAGCGGGAAAAACTAATTGGCAAAGCGCTTTCGAACAACCCGCGCTTTGCCTACTTGCCAGATCACGATCGGTATCTGGCAGCGACGGAAGAACCTAAATACAAGTTCAACGTGATCGGCAGTGGCATCATCGGTCAAGAACACATCAACATCACGCACCTGGAAGGCCGAGCCACCGTCCACGGCGTTTATGACCCCAATCCGCGTAGCGTTGCTGTTGCGCAGGGGCTAAAGGCACGCTGGGGTGGTGAGGAATTGGTCATCTACGAGACGTTGGAAGAAGCCTGTAACGACCCAGAAGTGGATGCGCTCATTATTGCGACGCCGAATTACACGCACTACGATGTGGTGAAAGTCGCGGCCCAATCGGGCAAGCATATTTTGCTGGAAAAGCCGCTGGCCACGACGGTGCAGGATGCTTACGCCATCACCAAAATTGCCGAATCCTACGACGCCGTCTTCCAGGTTGGCCTGCAATATCGCTACAAAACCATCAGTGTAGAGGCCATGCACGAGGTGTTTGATCGCAAATCTGTAGGTGAAGTTCGGCTGCTCAGTATGCAGGAACATCGCATCCCGTTCCTGGATAAGGTCAATCAGTGGAACAAATTCACCAAGTATTCGGGTGATACGCTGGTTGAAAAGTGCTGCCACTACTTTGACCTGATGAACCTGTTTGCACAGTCAAGGCCCACGCGTGTGTTTGCATCGGGCGGGCAGGCAGTGAACTTCACTGACTTTGAATATGCGGGTGAACGGTCTGACGCGCTGGATAACGCATTTGTGGTGATTGACTATGCCAACGGGGTGCGGGCCAACTTCAGCCTGTGTATGTTTGCGCCGATGTTTTATGAGGAACTGGTGGTGTGCGGGGATGAAGGGCGCTTGCGGGCCTGGGAACAGACGGACTTCCTGCCGCGTGGCAATTTGTCGAGCAATATCGAGGTCATGGTCGGTGAGCATCGGCCTTCACGTCGTTTGCAACCGTCCTACCCCACCTGGATCGAAGACAGCGGTCACAATGGTGCGACCTACTATGAACACGTGTACTTCGTGGACAACATAGAGGGCAAGGCAACCAACACGGCCTCGGCCCGTGAGGGATTGTGGTCAGTGATTGTGGCATCAGCCGCGCAGGAATCTATTAAGCGAGGCGGCGTGGTTGCCATTGACGACTACCTCGCAGAGATGAACATCGACGCTTGAGATGATGGGGGCGCTGTAACCGCAGCGCCCTTGTACGTTACCTAAAACGCAAGGCTTTCGTAACAACATGGCATTGAAAAAGAACCGATCGCTGTTACTGGGTATCGGCGTTGTGGTTGTGGTGGGGTTGCTGAGTTGGTGGCTGGCCCAGTTTGTGCCGCGTATTGGCAGTGTGACCATCGCGATTTTGCTCGGCGTTTTTGTTGGGAACATCTGGTTTGATAATGCAGCGGGTGCCCAGGGCGGTGTTTTCGCAGAGAAGAAACTGCTGCCATTGGCTATCGTGTTGCTCGGTGTCGAACTCAAGTTGTTGACGCTGCTGGCGCTGGGGCCAGTCGCGGTGGTGATTATCCTGCTGTCGATTGCCACCTCGATTCTTGTCAGCATTCAACTGGGCAAGCTGTTTGGCTTTTCTCAGGAATTTAGCGTGTTGATGGGGGCGGGCAATGGCATTTGCGGGTCGTCTGCCGTGGCTGCAACCAGCATGGCTATTCATGCAGAAGAAAGTGACACGGGCATCTCGATTAGTGTGGTCAATTTGCTCGGCACGCTGGGCATTTTCATCATGCCGGTTATTATTCAACTGTTGGCGCTTTCTGACGTGCAAAGCGGCTTACTGGTTGGCGGCACGCTGCAAGCCTTTGGGCAGGTGGTCGCGGCGGGGTTCAGCGTGAATGACGATGTGGGCAACATCGCGGTGGTGGTGAAGATGGGCCGCATTTTGATGTTGGGGCCGGTGGTGGTGCTGCTTGGGGCATGGATGCAATCCCAACTGCCGTCGGAAGCCGGGAAATCGAAGGTTCATGTGCGCATCCCGCTGTTTATCCTGGGGTTCTTCGTCGTCAGCCTGATTGCCAGCACAAATTGGGTGCCAGAAGGAATTTTGAGCGCGCTCAAAACAATGGGGCAGTTCTTGCTGGTTATTGCTATGGCGGGCATTGGGATGCGCATCCAACTGCGCACCCTGTTTCAGTCTGGTGTGCGGGCACTGTTGTTCGGTGCCGTTGTTTCCGCGATTCAAATCCTCATCACGCTGATTGGGCTGGCTGCGTTGTAGCAGACCAAGCCGCCCCGCTATAATTGACAGCGCCAACGGCTGACGGTATAACCCTAGTTCATTTACGCCCGGTGCTGCGCATGTAGAAGGCTCCATCGCACCAGAGCTAGAAAGTAATTATACCGAATGACATCAGCCGAAATGATCCTTGCCGTCGATATTGGCGGCACCTTTACCGACATCGTCCTGCTTGATACCACCACGCAGCAGATTGCCGTCGAAAAAGTCCTGACCACGTATCCTGACCCTGCCGTTGCTGTGCTGGACGGGATACGTGCGCTTATTGCCAACGCGGGCGTTGCCCCTGAGGCGATTGCCTACGTGGTGCATGGCACCACGCTGATTACCAACACCCTCATTGAGCGGAAGGGCGCGCCAACGGCCCTATTGACGACGGCGGGCTTCCGTGATGCGTTGGAGATTGGCAATGAGGGGCGCTACGATATGTATGATTTGGCGTTGGTCAAACCAGCGCCGTTGGTCGAGCGCCGCCTGCGGTTTGACGTCCCGGAGCGGGTAACGGCAGATGGGAGCGTCCGCCAAGCCCTGGACACTGCCGCCTTACAGGATTTGTGCGGGCAGCTATATGATGAGGGAATTAACGCGGTTGCCATCTGCTTTTTGCATGCATTCACAAACCCAGCCCATGAAATCGAAGCGCGTGAGGTGGTGCAAAAGCTGCTGCCCGACGTAGCGATTTCGGTATCGCATCAGGTGGCACCAGGGATGCGCGAGTATCCGCGCACATCAACCACGGTGGCCAATGCCTATGTGCAGCCCATTACAGAGCGGTACATGGCTCGTGTTGAAGACGGGTTGCGCGCGTCTGGCGTGGAAGCACCGCTCAACATTATGCTGTCCAGCGGCGGCACGACGACCGTTGAGGCGGCAAGCGCATTCCCGATTCGCCTGGTGGAAAGTGGCCCATCAGGCGGGGCGCTGGCGGGTGTTTACTGGGGCGCACAGGTCGGTCACAGCGATGTGCTGGCCTTTGATATGGGCGGCACCACTGCCAAAGCCGTCCTGACGAAACACGGCGACCTCACGATTACCAATCAATCAGAAGTGGCGCATGTTCACCGCTTTAAGCGCGGGAGCGGGCTGCCGCTTATGGTGCCGATGATTGAACTCATCGAGATTGGCGCGGGCGGCGGGAGCATCGCCCACCTGAACAACCTTGGCCTGCCCACAGTTGGGCCACAGAGTGCAGGCTCTACACCCGGCCCGGCGGCGTACAGTCGCGGCGGCACTGAACCGACCGTCACTGATGCCGATTTGCTCATCGGCTATTTGAATCCGGACTACTTCGCTGATGGCACGATCAAGCTGGACGTGGATGCGGCACGCACAGCCTATGAATCACTTGCCGAGTCGCTCAATTTGGCGGTAGACCGGATGGCGCGGGGCGTCCACGAGTTGGTCAACGAAAACATGGCAGCCGCCGCACGCGTTCATGCAGCAGAGCGCGGCCTGGAAATCCGGCGGTACAGCATGGTGGCAACGGGCGGCGCGGGGCCGGTTCATGCGTGCGGCGTTGCGGAAAAACTCGGCCTGAAGCGTGTGATTGTGCCGCCGCTGGCGGGTGTTGGCTCCGCGTTTGGATTTATGACCGCCCCCATCTCGTTTGATTTCACGCGCAGCTATGTATCGAAGTTGGACGCGCTAAACCTGGACGAAATTAACGCGATTCTCGATGATTTGGAGCGCGAAGGGCGGGGCATTGTGGAAGCAGCAGGCGTGCCACCAGGAGACGTGCAGGTGCAACTGAGTATTGATATGCGCTATGTGGGCCAAGGCTATGAGGTGCGGGTGCCCTTCACCAAGCAGACGCTCACACCAGCACATATCACCCAGATGCAGGCCGCATTTGAGGCAGAATACAAGCAGTTTTACGGGCAATTGGCCAATGGTGTGCCGATTGAGGCGGTCAATTGGCGGATTGTCATTGCCAGCCCCAAACCAGAGATTGGAAGATTGGCGCTTGTTGCCGATGAATCCCAACCAGATGCGGCCTACACGTCACGGCCTGTGATCTTCACCGCAGACGACGAAGCAACTGACACACCCGTCTACCGTCGTGACGCGCTGAGTGCAGCATGGCAGGCAGACGGGCCACTCATCATTGAAGAGGCGGCTTCTACGACGGTTGTGCTGCCGGGCTGGGCGGCACGGGTAGACGCAAGCGGCTGTTTAGTCCTGACGCAAAAGGAGCACAAATCATGAAAACGGTAGCAATCGACCCGATAACGCTTGAGGTCATCTGGAATCGCTTGATTTCCGTGGTCAATGAGCAGGCAGCGGCCCTCATTCACTCGTCGTTTACGACGGTGGTGCGCGAGGCGGGTGACCTATCCGCAGGCGTGTTCGACCGCAGCGGCAATATGATCGCCCAGTCTGTGACGGGCACGCCGGGGCACATCAACACGATGGCGAACTGCGTCAAGAATTATGTGGTGCCCAACCACCCCATCGACAGCCTGCAAGCAGGCGATACGCTGATTACCAACGACCCCTGGGAGGCATCGGGCCATCTGTTTGACCTGACCATCGTTTCGCCTGTGTACTACAAAGGACGAGGGGTGGCGTGGTTTGCCAGCACGTGCCACGCGGTAGACATCGGCGGCCTGACGATGGGCGGTGATGCGGCGGAACTGTACGAGGAGGGGCTGGCCATCCCGCTGATGAAGCTGTTCAGCGCGGGCGAACCCAATGCGGTTCTGTTTGAGCTAATCCGGGCGAATGTGCGTGTGCCCGATCAAGTGATCGGGGATATTTACGCGCAGCAGGTGGGTAATAACGTGGGCGCGAAAAAGCTCATCGAACTGCTAGACGAGTACGATTTGCCGGATATTGAAGCCGTCGCGCAGATGATCCTCGACCGCACCGAGACGGCAGTGCGCAGCGCCGTTCGTGACGTGCCGGATGGCACCTACACCAGCGAGGTCATGATTGACGGATTCGACGCCCCCGTCAAGATTGCGTGCGCGGTCACGGTTGTGGGTGATGAACTCAAGGTGGACTATGCGGGTACATCGCCGCAAGTTGACCGGGGCATTAACGTGGTGATGAACTATACCCATGCCTACACCACCTACACGCTGATGGCGACGTTGGCCCCCGGCATCCCAAACAACGAAGGAGCCTTCCGCCCGGTTCACGTGACTGCGCCGGAAGGCAGCATCTTGAACTGCACGCGCCCTGCCCCCGTGAGTGCGCGTCATCTTATTGGGCACTTCGTCAGCCAGCCGATTCTCGCCGCACTGTCGCAGGTCGTCCCGCAGCAGGTGATTGCCAACGGCTCCGCTGGCCTGTGGAATACGATGCTCAATGGCAAACTTGCTGACGGCACCCCGTTTGCCTACGTTTATTTTTCGGCGGGGGGCATGGGCGCTGGCCCCAACCGCGATGGACTATCGGCCACTGCCTTCCCAAGCGGGATTATGGGCGTTCCGGTTGAGGCGATTGAAACGGCGGCCCCCGTGTTGATGCACCGCCGCGTCCTCCGTCAGGATTCGGGCGGCGCGGGGGAATTCCGGGGCGGCTTGGGGCAAGAAATGGCCCTTGAGATTCTTACCGGGCAGCCAGCGAACCACTCGTGCATGTATGACCGCACCACCTACCCGGCGGAAGGACTCAACGAGGGCCAGTCCGGTGCAGTGGGGGAGGTCGTCTTATCCGATGGGACGCACCCGCACCCGAAGAGCCATTACCTGCTGCAACCGGGCCAGCATGTCGTACTCAAACTGCCCGGCGGTGGTGGATTTAACTCCCCGCTGCGGCGTGACCCGCAGCGTGTGGCAGAAGATGTTCGGCAGGGGTATGTATCGCTCGAACGTGCAGAAGCCGACTACGGTGTTATCATTGACCCAAACACAATGCAAGTTGATGCGGTGGCGACGCAAGCGAGGCGCAGGGAGATGACAACATGAGCGAGCATCACTACGATGTGATTGTGGTGGGCCTGGGCATTATGGGCGCGGGTGCGCTCTATCAGGCGGCGAAGCGCGGCGCAAACGCGCTAGGCATTGATCGTTTTAGCCCGCCGCACGCCCACGGCTCCAGTCACGGGGACACACGCATTACGCGCCAGGCCGTCGGTGAGGGCGAGATGTATATGCCGTTTGTGCGCCGCTCAAATGAAATTTGGCGGGAGCTAGAACAGGCAGCGCAGCGCAATCTTTATCTGGCAACGGGCGGGTTGATTATCGCGCCGCAGACAGGCGCAGCGGAGTGGCACGCCAACAGTGATTTCGTCCAGGAAACTGCCGACCTCGCCGCTGCGCATGGCATTGAACACACCATTCTGACGGCGGATGAAACGATGCAGCGCCATCGCCTACTCAAGCTGCGCCCACAGGAACGCGCCTACTATGAACCGGGGGCGGGGGTGCTGCGCGCAGAGGTGTGCGTGCAAACGCAGATCGAACAAGCGGTGCATCATGGGGCGGCCATCCACACGGAGGAAGTTGTTACGGGCTATGAGATTACGCCGCACGGCGTCTACGTAACAACGGATAAGGGAACCTACCGAGCCGACAAGATGGTGTTGGCGGGCGGCGCGTGGATGCTTGATTTGCTTCCGGCGGCGTACCGCCCTGGGTTGGAAGTGTATCGGCAGATGATTTACTGGTTTGAAGCCGATGACATCAACGCATTTACAGAGGAAAACTTCCCCTTCATCATCAGCCTGGGGGACAAGCAGGAAGACTTCTACTCGGCCTTCCCCACCCTGCGTGACGGCATCCAGGGGGTGAAGGTGCTAACCGAGCAGTACGCCCACACGACGACGGCGCATACGCTCGACCGTGTGGTGAAGCCAGAGGAAGTCGCCCACCTGTACGAGATGACGCAGACACGCTTACACGGCGTTAGCCAGACGCTCGTCCACGCGGATGTGTGTATGTACACGGTCACCCCGGATGAGAACTTCATCATCGACTTTCACCCTGAGTCCGACCGCGTGGTGATTGCCTCGCCTTGTTCTGGCCACGGGTTTAAACACTCGGCTGCCATTGGTGAGGCCTTGGCAGAATTGGCGTTAGCAGGCACCGCAACGTTGGATATTCGCGGATTTTCACTGACCAGACTTAAAGACAAGGAGCATTAGACGATGCGTTTCGACGGAAAGACAGCCATCATTACAGGCGGCGCTAACGGCATTGGGGCTGGGTGTGTACGGCGCTTGGCTCAAGAAGGTGCCAACGTCATGATTGCCGACATTGACGATGCAGGTGCCAGTGCGCTTGTTGCCGAACTGGAAGACGCCGCCGGGACGGTGCAATACACGCACACCGACGTAACCAACCGTGCGGCAGTAGAGGCGCTGTTCGACGCGACTGTTGCTGCCTTTGGCACCGTGGATGTACTGGTCAACAATGCAGCTTATATCCACAAAGACGGCGCGATTGCAAATTTCCTCGACTACACCGATGAAGCGTGGGAGATTACGCTGGGTGTGAACCTTTACGGGCTGTTTTACTGCTCGCAAACAGCGGCCCGCCTGATGGCAAAGCAAGGCAGAGGCGGCGCGATTATCAACATGAGCAGCGGCGGCGCGACCCGTGCGCACCGGCATCTGTTTGGCTATGACACCACAAAGGGCGGCATCGAAGCGGCGACGCGGTCTATGGCGCTTGACCTGGCGGGCCTCAATATCCGGGTGAATGCAGTGGTTCCGGGCAGCACAAAAGTTGAAAACGGCACAGTTGTCAGTGGCAATCCGATTCCACCGTCAGAGACGATCCCATTGCCGCGCCAGGGTACACCAGATGACGTGGCGGGTGCGGTTGCCTTCCTTGCGTCGGATGACGCGGCCTACATTACGGGAGCGCGCATTGTGGTAGACGGCGGCATGGACGCTCAACTGCGCACGCCGTCGGTAGACTTCCGCTACGATTACAGCGAATACCTTAAGCGGCAGGAATAGCCCACTCCGCTGTCGAGCGGCTGAAGCGGTTCGTTTTAGGTGAGCGTTTCCAGCGCGCCGCGATCAATGCGGTAGGTACGCTGGGCGAGGTCATCGACAAGGGCCGGGTTTGATTCTGTGATGAGGATGGACAGCTTTTGCGCTTCATCGCGCAGCCGGGAAAGGGCCGCGGCGTAGGTTTGGGCCAGCACGGGGGCCAGCCCCTGGAATGGCTCGTCCAGCAAGATCAACCGTGTGCCGATCATCAGGGCGCGCCCCAATGCAACCATTTTACCCTGGCCACCGCTCAGCGTCCCGGCCCGCTGCGACCGCATGTTTTCCAACTCTGGCACGATGGTGTACACCAGCGCGAGTCGGTCGTCGGTTTGGGCCTTCGTCATGCGGTTGATTTGCGCGGGCAGCAGCAGGTTATCCTCGACGGTCATCATACCGAACAGCCGCCGGTCTTCTGGCGCATAGCCGATGCCCAAACCGGGCCGGTCGTAGGGTTTGACCTGTTGCAGTGGGCTGCCATCGTAGGTGATGCTGCCGGACTCGGTTGGAATGAGGCCCATCAGGGCGCGCAGCGTTGTTGTTTTGCCAGCTCCATTGCGCCCGATCAGGGCAACCGTTTCGCCTGCGGTGACCTGCATCGACACGCCGCGCAGGATGGTCGCCCCGTCGATTTGCACCACCAGTTGTTGCATATCCAACAGCATTGGCTACTCCATTCCGATAACGTTGGCTCGCACGTCTGCATCATTCATAACCACATCCGGTGTGTCACATATCTGGATTTTGCCCTGGTTCCACACCGCCACCCGATGCGCGTAGCGCGTGACGACATCCATGTCGTGCTCAATGAATACGGCGGCCACGGACTGCTCCTGCAAGGCATTAATGAGAATGTCCATCACCTGCGTTTTTTCTGTTGCGCTCACGCCGCTGGTGGGTTCGTCCATCATGAGCAGGCGCGGTTTGAGGGCCAATGCCAAGGCAATGTCGGCCAGTTTGCGCACGCCTTCGGGCAGGTTATGGATAATTGCGTCAGCGTGCTGGTCAATCTGGAACAAGTTGAGCAAAGCGTGGGCTTCGTCAACAGCAGCAGGCCGATCTAAACGGCGCAGCGGGTTCCAAAAGCCGTCGCGGGCACCAATTGATAGCAAAATGTTAGTCATTAGGTCTTGTTCGATGAACAACTGCGGGTGCTGGAACGAGCGCGCTATGCCAAGCTGGGTACGTTCGCGGGGCGTCTTGCGTGAGATGTCATTCCCGGCAAATATCACGGTTCCCTTGTCTGGCTTGAGGTAGCCCGTGCAGATGTTTAGGAAGGTGGTTTTGCCTGCACCATTTGGCCCAACAATGGCCAGAAACTCCTCTGGGAATACATCCAGCGTCACGCCGTCAGCGGCAATCAGCCCGTCGAAGTGAATGTGAACATCAATCGCCTGCAGCAGCGGGGACGTCATACCGCTTTTCCTCCGGTGTTTTGGCTTTGGGGGGCGGGGGCGCAAACAAACCCCAGATGCCGCTCTGCGCGAACAAGATAATCACAAGCAAAATCGTGCCCAGGGTAAGCTGCCATGCATTCGTCAGCCACGCCGACGCATACGTGCGGATGAACTCGAACACCATTGCGCCCATAAATGGCCCCAAAATGCCTGTTGTGCCGCCTAAAATCGCAATAAACACATACTCACCGGAGCGCGTCCAATAGCTGAGTTCTGGGGTAACGTGGCCCGTGGTGTAGGCCAGCAAACTGCCACCCAATCCGGCTAACATGGCCGATAGGGTGTAAATCACGACCATCGTGCGCCACGGCGAAATACCGATGTAGGCCACGCGCACTTCGTTTGTTTTGAGGGCGCTTAGCGCCTGCCCCATCGCAGAGCGGAAGAACCGAAACGCCAGCAGAACGCAGCCCACACACAACGCCAGCGCCAGGAAGAACAGCACCCAGTTGTAAGTGCCTGCTTCCAGGCTTAACCCGGCAATGGTAGGCGTCTGCACGGACACGCCATCGCTGCCACCTGTTAGGCGATAACTTTTTTGCAGAAAAGAAAAGAACACCATTGAAAAAGCAAGGTTTAACATCGCAAAGAAGATATATCGGTAACGCGCTACAAACAGGCCAATCACCAACCCCACTACGCCGCTCACCACAACGGCAAACGGGATTTGCAGCAGCATCTCGTTGGTGCCTAGCCACTCATTGCCAAAGGCGACGGCATAGGCGCTCACGGCCACGAACATGCCGTGCCCCAGCGATACCTGCCCAGCGCGCAGCAGCAGCATAATCCCCAGCACGACGATGCCTTTCGCCAGCGCCACGGTTAGCACGGCCTTCATCCACGGGAAGACAAACAGGCCGATGCACAGCAAGATTGCAATAACGGCCAGCGCAATTTTTCGGATCACAGTTACACTCTCCTTGCCTGTGGCAGGCCGAACATCCCCTGCGGGCGGAACAGCAAGATAGCGGTCATAATCAGGTAGGGTACCACCGCGTCAAGTTCAGGTGCCATGTAAACGGCCAGCGAACGTCCAAACCCGATCAGCAGCGCGGTCAGGGCTGCGCCTTCGATTTGGCCAAGGCCCGCCGATGCAGCGACGGCAAACGATAGCACGATCATTTCACCCGCGATGCCCGTCGAAACAGACGACGTGGGCGCGGCCAGCGCACCGCCCAGGGCGGCCAGCATGGTTCCCAGGGTGAAGGTGAGCAAAAAAACGCGCTGCGCATTGATGCCCAGGGCCATTGCCATTTCACGATCTTCGGTGACGACCGTCAGGATTTTGCCGGGGAGCGTGCGCCGCAAGAAAAAGCGCAGCCCAACCAACACAATGATGGCCACCGCTGGCAGCAGCATCGCTTGATAGCGAGTGTAGAACACCCCCGCAACTTCGACACTGCCCAGCAGTTGGAGGGGGGTGTCTGCAAAGTAGGAGCGCACCCCCCACACCAGCTTTTGCACATCTTCAAGGATCATGAAGAGGGCAAACGTCACCAGGAGTTGCAAAATCTCTTCTTTTTCATAGATGCGCCGCAGCAGGCCAAATTCCACCAGCGGCCCCAGCACAAGCCCCACAATCACTGCGCTTAGCAGCAGCAGCGGGAAGCTCAGCCACGGCGACGCCCCCTGCCCTTCTAGCCAGATGACAAACGTGGCAGTGGTGTAGGCACCGATTGCATAAAAGGCACCATGCGCGACGTTCAACACACGCATTACACCAAAAATCAAGGACAGGCCAACCGCGACCAGGAAGACCAGTGCGGCGTAGCTCACTGCATCTAATAGGACGAGCGTGAAGAGTTGCAAATCCATGGTGATTGCCGCTTATTCCATCATGCTAACAGGTTCAGGGATCATCTCCAGGATGTCTGGCGAGAGGGTGCTAACCCACTCAATCGCTGGTTCGCCCGGAGGCGCACTCACGAGGTCAGCCGGGAAGCGGATAATCTGATCCATGACTTTGAAGTCGTATTCATCGCTGGCAACCGTCACGCCCCACACCTGATCGGTCTGGCCGTCGCCGTCTTCACGCATTTGCAGGGTGCCCGCAAAGGTTTCGATGGTCGCGCCGTCCAGCGCAGCCGCAATTTCTTCCTTAGTGGGGAAGGTGCCGCCGTTGCTTTCCATTGCCGTATCCACAGCCAGCTCTAGCGACTGGATTGTCTGCGTCATCTTGAAAGCCGGGAATGACGGGTATTCTTCGTAGCGCTCAACATAGGCGTCAATGAAGGCAACCGCTTCGGGGTTAGACTGCACTTCTGGTGTGAGGAACCAACCGTTGCCCAGCGCACCCACAATCACGCCTTCCGGCAGGGTATCGCCCAGGTTCTCTGCGGAGCTAGTGCCCAGCGCGAGGACCATCTGGCTTTGCTCGAACAGGCCGCGGGCTTCTGCCTGGCTCACGAACGTGTTCAGGTCACCGCCCCACAGGTTGGAAAAGATGGCATCTGGGCGGGAGGCGGACAGGCGGCTGATTTCGGTGCTGTAGTCCCCTGCACCCAACTGCGGGAACAGTTCCACAACGACTTCGATTTCAGGATTAATCACGGCCAGCGTTGCTTTGAAAATCTCGGCAGCGTCACGGCCAAAGGCGTAGTCCGGGTTGATGATGGCGACGGTTTCGACATCGGGCTGCTGGTCTAGCAGGTAGAGCGCGCCAGAGACGAACTCAGGAATCGTGTTGGAGTTGGTACGGTAAACATACTCGTACTCATTGCCCTCAAACACCTGGTGTGTGTCACAGTTCCACATGAGCGTGAGAACTTCAAGTTCCTCGGCAATCGGGGCGATGGCGAGGCAGTTACCGCTGGAAAGCGCGGCGATCATGATGTCTACGCCTTCAGATGCCAGGCGGCGATACTCGGTTACAACGGCTTCACCGCCCTGGCCCTCGTCCACGAAGACGATTTCCACGGGGATACCGCCCAAGCCACCTTCTTCGTTGATCTGCTCGAACAGCAGTTCAGCCGCGTTGCGACCGGGCATGCCGTAGGATGCCGCTGGGCCAGATGTGAATGTAAATACAGCGATCCGAACTGGTTCTGGTTCGTCCTGGGCGAAGCTGGTAGGCACCACCAACAGGCACAGGGCCATCACGATGAATAGCGTTCGTTTTAACATCGTTTTTCCTCCAAGTAAATCTTAGTATACCGAAATTTTCACGCTCAGGCTTTCACCTGTTCGTAGACGCATTGCAAAGCACTGCCGTCCGCACGTTGTAGCTGTGCATGGAAGTGCGGGACATAAGCAAAATCACTATTTAAGGGAATCGTACCTAGGAACATCACGGTTCCGGCCATGTTTTCCCGAATGGATGGGGCTAATTTATCAAGGATCGTTGTGGGTTGCAGCAGCGCCGTCAACGTGCCAGATTGATAGGCGGCTTCTTTTGATTCTGTAACCCAACTGTGCAGCGCCAGGGAATCCCACGTATCAGCCACATCCGCAAAGCGCCACACCTCGCGGCTTACGGGCTTGGGCACCGATTTTGACTTCTCGAACGACTCGCGTTCTAGTTCGCGGTCGGTGAGGTCGCTGCCTACGGCGACGAGGGCGTCGCTGAGGTTATTCGTCGTGAACAGCAGCACGGGTTCCACTTCACCTGAAACCGTATCCGACTGAATTTGCACCGTGCTTTCTTGGGTGAGCCACGTCACATCAATGTGGAAAAATGCGGGCACACTCGCCGGGGCGGGCACGCCAATGGCCTCTAATTCGTGGATGTGTTCCATTACAGCGTCCGTGTTGCGGCCCGCAAAGCCGACGACAATCAGCCGTTCAGCCTGGAACGTTTGCTGCTTGCCGTCCAGTGAAAGGGTCAGGTCTACGCCCATTCCGCCGCCCCTATATCCCGCCGATCTGACACAGCCGGGAAGCGCTCACGAACACCGGTGGCCATTGCCGGGTCAATTTGTGTGTAAACGATGGTCTCATCTTCGCCTGCGCGGGCGACGGGCGTGCCCCACGGGTTATAGACGACACTGTTGCCGACAAACGTCATGCCGCTGATGGAACCGCACGTGTTACAGGCGACAAGCCACGTTAGGTTTTCGATAGCGCGCGCCCGTGAAAGGATTTGCCAGTGTTCCAGGCGTGGGAACGGCCAGGCCGATGTGACCAACGACACGTCCACGCCTGCGTTAATATAGGCGCGGTACAACTCCGGGAAGCGCAGGTCATAGCAGGTAGACAGGCCAAACGTGCCCAGGTCGGTTTCAACGACGACGGGTGCCGTCCCTGGTGTGAGGATTTGTGTTTCGCGCGATTGGTAGCCGAACAGGTGAATCTTACGGTAGGTGGCAACGATGTCACCCTGTGGGTTGAACAGCACGCTTGTATTGTGTAGGTTGCCGTCAGCGGTTCGCTCCACAAAGCTGCCGCCGTGCAGCCAAATGTTGCGGTCACGTGCCAGTTGGGCCAACGTCGTTACAATGTTCCCGTCTAGCGGTTCGGCATAGGTTTTATAGCCATCAAAGTTGGAAAAGCCCACCGTCCACAACTCCGGGAACATCGCCATTGCCACAGGCCGCGCGCTGGCGCGCAGCAGGGCAACACCGCGGTCTAGGCGTTGGGCAGGTGTTTCGTCATCGCGGGCAGCGACCTGTACCAGTGCAATATCAAAAGCTGACATCTAAACACGCCCCCCTTGCGGAATGCTTTGCAGGGCGGCGTCGCGAGTATGCGTCAGATGTTCGATCATGGCTTGCCTTGCGCGGTTCACATCCTGCTGCTTGAGCGCTTCGATGATGTTGCTATGCTCGGCAATCACTTCGGGGTAGCGGGTGGGCCTCGCGACAGCGTGAATAACGGCGAGGCGGGTAATGAGCTTTATGTTGGCCATAACGTCAAATGCTTTCTGGAAACCCGTTGCTTCGACCAATGCGCTGTGGAATTGGTCGTCTACTTGTAAGAACGTCTCGCGGTCGTTTTGGGCGAGCAGTGTGCACTGCTGTTGCAACAACCCTTCCAGGGTTGTGTAGAGTTCAGCGTCCGGCGTTTTGGCAGCGAGATGCTCGACAATAGCACACTCAATGGCCTGCCGCAGCCAGAATAACTCAACAATCTCTTCCCGCGTGATGTGCCGCACACGCTTGCCGCGCACACCGTGCGTTTCGACAAGCCCCTCGCGTTCAAGTTCGTGCAATGCCTCACGAACTGGCGTGCGAGAAACGCCGAGTTGATCGGCCAGTTGCGATTCTGTGATCGGTTCCCCGCTTGGAATGGTGCCCGCGAGGATGGCTTGCTGGAGCGCGTCGTAAACCTGGTCTTTGACAGTGCGCGCTGGTTGGATCGTATTTAGAGTTGCCACAGGTTGCTCCAGGGGTAAAAACGGTGATACCCATCATGGTACACCATACATCAAGCGTATCTGAAGCCGTTACTACGGCCTTAGCCCCAAGTTGGTTCACATAACCCCAAAGGTACGACTATGGAAATCAACAACGAGGCTAGATTCTAGTGAGACAGTAAGCAAAATCCAGTATACAGTATACATGAAAACTGCGCGGTGATTGTTGTGCACATCTAAATAGGCATATCATTGCCAGGTTTGTTAAACTATTGGCCTGGGCATTGCCTACAACCGATGCGATGCCATTGCATTCAT
>CAWUJQ010000028.1:0-23871 GCA_963922445.1 uncultured bacterium | reverse complement strand
AGCCCCGGTGGCGCTGCTGGGCGGTGGCGCGGCCCTGCGCTACTATCGCAATTTACAGTCCGACACGCACAAGGATTTTGATGAGCGCGTCGATCAACTGGTGAAAACCTACCGCAACAGCCTGGATGACCTGACCGCGAAAGAGCGCCAGCGCCTTAAGCAGTATGGCAATCAGGTGCTGCTGCCCGTGTTCAATCGGCTGGAAATCACAGCATCCCGCTATCGGGAACAAATGGCTGCGCTAGAACGGCATCTACGAGAAATAGACCGACTTCGAACGGAAATCAAAAACGCGGTGGATAAATAATTCGTAATCTGTCCTATGTGATGCCAATTATTACAGGTAGAATGCCAGTTGGCATCAACAACGGACAATCGACAGGCTTGACAAGACATGCGCGTTTTAATTACCGGTGGGGCAGGATTTGTCGGCTCACATCTTTGTGACCGCTTCCTGGCGGAAGGTTATCATGTGGTTGCAATGGATAATCTTATCACGGGCACCACAACCAACATTGAACATCTGTTTGGCAACCCTAAGTTTGAGTACATCTATCACGACGTTAGCAATTACATCTATGTGGGGGGGGAGTTTGACGGCGTGTTGCACTTCGCGTCCCCTGCCAGCCCAATTGACTACCTCAAATATCCAATCCAGACGCTGAAGGTGGGTGCCCTGGGCACCAACAACGCGCTGGGCTTTGCGCGGGCCAAAGGTGCGCGGTTCATGCTGGCATCAACGTCGGAAGTGTATGGCGACCCGCTCGAACATCCACAAAGTGAGAGTTATGCGGGCAACGTAGACCCCATTGGCCCACGCGGGGTATATGACGAGGCCAAGCGCTTTGCAGAGGCGATGACAATGGCCTATCACCGCACGCACGAGGTTGAGACGCGCATCGTTCGCATCTTCAATACGTATGGCCCGCGTATGCGCCTGGATGATGGACGGGTGGTGCCGAACTTCATCGGGCAAGCGCTGCGCGGTGAACCGCTGACCGTGTATGGTGACGGCTCGCAAACACGCTGCTTCCAATATATAGATGACCTGGTTGAGGGGATTTGGCGGCTGTACAACTCGAACTTCACTGACCCGGTAAATATTGGCACGGAACGTGAGATGTCGATTGTAGACTTTGCAACGGTGGTCAATCGAATAGCGGATAGCGAAGGGGGGGTAATTTTCCAGGAGCAGGAGCGCATCAAGGGCGACCCGCAAACGCGCAAGCCGAATACCGAGCGCATGAAGCGTGTGCTGGATTGGGAATCGAATATCCCTTTGGAAGACGGTCTTGGCCGCACGATCAACTACTTTCGCGGGCGAATCAACAAAGATGCAACTGAAGTGGTAAACCCATCGGCTTAGGGCAATTGATAAGCAGCTTCAAAAGGAGACACGACCGTGGTCGATAGCCCCAACATTGTATTTGTTTTACCCGATCAGCTTGCTGCCCGTTGGACGAGCGTAGATGGCCATCCGATTGTGAAGACACCGCGCCTGGAGGAGTTTGCGAAAACAGCGACAAATTTCACACAAGCCTACAGCACATCGCCCCTTTGCACGCCTTACCGGGGCTGCTTGTTCACAGGGCTGTATCCGGCGCAAACAGGTGTGCTGGATAATGGGGACATGCTCCCGACGAGGTTGCCAACCATTGCTACGCACCTCAACGAGTCAGGCTACAACACCTATTACTACGGCAAGTGGCATCTTAGCGGCCAACCGTATACCGGTTACAGGCAGGTGCCAAGGGGCCGCCAAGGTGGGTTTCAACACTTTGTGGGCTGGGAGTGCGGTACTGGCCCTGGACGCTATGAGCGCAAGGTATGGGGCCGCAAACCCAAAGGCAAGCTGTTGCAAGGGCACGAAACAGACGGGTTGACTGACTTAGTTATTGAGGGGCTGAGTGAGGGCCTGCCTGAACCGTTTTGCCTGTTTATATCATATCATGCGCCACATGCGCCATCTGAGCCACCGCAGGAATACCTTGACCTTTATCAAGGCCAAGACTTGCTTCATGAACCGAACGTTGTTGATCCGTCTAAGCGTTTCAAGGCTTTTGGTCAAAACTTAGACGTGCAAGCATTCCGCGAGCACTACTTTGGAGACATCACCCATGTTGACGCGGCATTTGGACGATTGCTGGATAAGATAGATGCGTTAAATCTTGCTGATCGAACCGCCATTGTGTTTACCTCAGATCATGGCGAGATGGCTGGCAGCCACGGCAAGTATAAAAAGCGGGTGATGTTCGATGAATCGGCACGGGTGCCACTGCTCATTCGGCTGCCGGGGCAGCAGCAGGCCAGCACAACAGATTATCCGGTATCAACGATCGATTTACTGCCAACACTGCTGGACGTAGCCGAGGTTGAGGTGCCGCCGGATGGGCCGGGGCAGTCCATGGTGCCAGCTATGCGCGGCGAAGACGTGCAAACGCGCCCGGTTTTCCTCGATTTCAACACGCGGCTGTGCGTGGTTGACCGCAAAATGAAGCTGGTGATGCAGAAAAAGAGACGCAAGCCCACAGAATTGTACAACCTGGTAGAAGACCCCTATGAGCTAAACAACCTGCTTGACGTGGATGACTATCAGGCGGAAGTTGATCGATTGACGCGCCTGTTGAGGCGTTGGTTGCGGCAGGTCGAACCGGTGTAGCCGTGTGATGCGTCTGTTATGTGAGCGCTCGTTTGTTTTACCTAAAACTTGACATGCGTTCTAATTCGGCGTTATGCTGACTGTATGATTGTGTATGGTTGTGATTTCACGAGCGCTCCTCGTAAGCGCAAACCCATTACATTAGTACGCAGTGACCTTGCCGATGGGTGCCTATCCATCGGTAGTTATGAAACGCTGCCCACCCTGGCTGCCTTCGAGTATTTTTTGAGGCGCGAAGGCCCGTGGGTGGCTGGTTTTGACTTCCCCTTTGGCCAACCCCTAAAACTCATCCACAACTTGGGCCTGCCGCAAACATGGGCTGAATACGTTGAACTTATTGCTGCTATGGATAAGCAGGAATGGGCGCAGATGGTAGAAGCGTACATGGCCCCCCGTGTATACGGTGATAAGCTGCACTTCCGCGAAATAGATCGCCTTGCGGGGGCGCAAAGCCCGATGAAGATGGCTTTCATTCCCACAGGGCGGATGTTTTACGAAGGGGCAGCCCGACTGCTGGCTAGCGGCGTGAGCGTTATCCCCAATCACCCCACAGATAGCAACCGCCTTGCATTTGAGGTGTACCCGGCGCTGGTGGCACGTGAGTTTGTCGGGCGAGGGAGTGGCTACAAAAGCGACGATGCAACCAAACAGACCGATCAAGCAGCGGCGAAACGGGCAACCATCCTAGATGGGCTGCTGGCTGCGTGTGAGGACGTGTACGGCTTCCAGTTGGGTCTTGCCGACGAGTTGCAATATGCATTCATTGACGATGCGTCAGGGGATGGGTTGGATGCGATGTTGGCCGCAGTCCAGGCGGGGTGGGCCTACACCCAGCGCGATCATAATTACGGCATTCCACCAGATGCCAATCCACTAGAAGGCTGGATCACCGACCCGTCGTTAGTGAGAAAAGACCCCTCGTAAACAGGAGCGCATATCATGGTAGAGCCGCGTCAACTTCCACTGTTTTCATCGGAGCCAGGTCATGAGTATGACTTGAACCCGTACACCGAATATCAGCACGCGCTGCCGTTATTTGCCGATCACCTGAAAAAAGAGGGCAAGTCTCCCAATACGATTAAAGCATTCTTGGCCGACTTGCGGCTGCTGGGCGACCATGCCGGTGAGGACAAAGCCCTGGGCACGTTCCAAACGCGCCACCTGGACGGGTTTTTGCACTGGATGGAGAAAGAGCGCGGCGTGCCTTGCAGCCGTAAGACGTATGCCCGGCGGGTTACATCGCTGAAGGTGTTTTTCAAGTGGCTAAAGACGATCAACGCGATCAATCACGACCCGGCCAAGGCGGTTTTACAGCGGAGTGGTGCCGCCCCCTTGTCTTATGCGCTAACTCCAGCTGAGATTGACCGTGTTATCGAATTTTCCCGGACGATGGTGCGCAAAGGTGAGCGCGACACACGGCCCGAACTACTGTTCCGGCTGCTGCTGGGCACAGGCATGAAAAAGAGCGAAGTGATGCGCCTAACGCTAGAAGATGTTATTGCCGATGGTGACGATATGCCGTATCTGCACATTCATCACATCAGCCGCAATGTGTACAAAGAGCGCAAAGTGGACATTGACCCGGATTGGGTCACGCTGCTGGAAGACTACACTGTGCAGTATACTATTACCGACAAGCTGTTCACCTGTACGGCCCGCAACCTGGAATACATTCTGGCTGACCTGTCTAAAGGGGCGAGTGTGTCTACGCAGATTTCGTTTGAGATCATGCGCTGGACGTGCGCGGTGCGTGATACCCGTGCCGGCGTGGAAGAAGACGAAATCCGCGAGAAAATGGGCCTGAGCCAGATTAGTTGGGCAGAAACGGGCCGGAAGGTGGAGCAGTTGGTCGAAAAGCAAATTGAGCAGGAGGCCGCTGCTGCTGCCTCCTAAAACCCGGTGAGTTTGAGAATTTCGCCATCAAGTGCTTCGATGCCCTGCGGTGTCCACATCTCGCGGCCTGGTGTGCCCAACCCCCGTGACACGTACAGCGCGCCGTTGGCATAGGTGATATTCGTCGGGGTGTCGATGCCGTCGGCTAGTATTTCGACATTGCCACTATCTGCATGCAGCATAGACACACGCCCCGTATAGCGGGCATAGCCGCCGGGGTCAGGCAGTTGGGTGGGGTCGGTCAGGTCGAAGTCAAAGGGCGTGAGGGCCAGCGGCCACGCCACCGCTAACTCTACAAAGTAGAGGTTGCCGTCCGGGTCAGTCGCCACGTCGATGCAGGTGGTCAGGCCCGTTATCGCATCCGTCATCGCGCCCGACTCCGGGTTAATGCGCACAATCTTTGAATCCCCTGGCACGTAGGAGAGTAGCGTGCCGTAGTAGTCGTAGATGAAGCCGGAAAACAGCGCCACGTACACATCGCCGGATGTTGGGTCAACGGCTACACCTGCCGGCACTCCCTGTTGCCCGTTTGCCAGCAGCGGGAACTCCGCCAGTGTGCGGGTTTGGGCGTCCTGCGTGACGGCGGTAATGCGGTTAAAGCCGCTTTCGGTGATGTAAAACGTCTCATGAGCCGGGTCATAGGCAATCGAGTTGACGGTTGCGGCTGTCTTCAGGAACATATCCGCATCGGTGCGCGCCTCATTCATCAGGAACACACCCGTATCTCCAGTGAACAGGTCATCGCCCGTGTTGCGGCTGGCCCGGAAGTAAGGGTCATCTTTGTTGAAGAACACCCGCCCGTCGTCCAACATCAGCAAATCGGACAGGCCGAATGGCTCGTCGTGGCCGGTGTTAATCGTGGCGAGGCTGTTATAGCTTGGAAAGCCGGTTAACAGCGCTGTGCGCTCACCTGGGTCGTTGTAATCCCCGTCGGTGTTGGCGTCTGTCAACTGGCTTATTTGACCTGTGTTGGCCGTGGACGCGCCCGGTTCGTCTGTGCCGAGGCCCACTTCGGCCACGAGCAGGCTGCCATCGGGCAAAGCAACCACCCCACGCGGATTGTTGAGTCCGCGTGCAATGGGGGTGACGGTTACAGCTTCTTGCGCCTTCACATAGCCAATGAGCGGCACAAAGCACAGCGCACTGACCACTAGGCACACATAGGCTTTAAACGTCAAGGAGCTGTTCCACCGTGAGCGACAAATTGGGCAGCACAGGCGAGTCGATGGGCACTTCGTGCTGGTAGATGCGCACGGTCGCGGGCGCGGCCTTGCGATACTGGTAAAGTTCCTCGCGGATGGGGTAGACCACCCACACCTCACGCGTACCCGCTTGCAGATAGTCGTCTATGCGCTCTAGCAGGTCGGTGGCGGTGTCTTCGGGCGCTACGACCTCAATGGCCAGGTCAGGCGCGCCGATAAACGGACGGTTCCAGTTATAACTCGCGGGCAAGTTGGCTTTGCAGATGAAGGACACATCCGGCACGCGCGATGTAATGACCGCAGCGTCTGCGGCGGATTTTAGCACGTATTCCAGGCCGCCTGTGCAGGCGTAGCCGTCGTTTGCATCGCGTGCGCAGTCGCGCAATACGGCATAGATGTTGCCCGCAACCTGATTGTGCAAAAATCCGGGTGTTAGTGCTTGCTGTTCGGAACGGCGATTCACGATGTGGCCGTCCACGACCTCTGCCCATAGCCCGTTAAGGGCCGCCAAGTCATCTACCGTGACCGGGGACGTTTGTGATTTAATCATACTCATACCTGACCTGTGACTCTCGTTGGCATGCAGCATCCTAGCCTGTAACGTGCTGTTATGCCAGTAAGGTTGGTTTTTTCGTACCGAAATCGCCCGCATCGTGTTTTAGCATCCGTTAAATCCAAATGGAATAGGACAAATCTTATGGCTGTTGCCGCTACACCGCAGGATGCTTCCATTGACGCACAGGCGTCGAACCTCACCTTTTGGAACAAGATCGCCTACGGTGTAGGAGATATTGGCGCGGCCATCACAGCGCAGGTAACAGGTATCTTCCTGACGGCATTTTTGCTAGATGTAGCGCTGCTGCGACCGGGTGCGGTGGCTACAATTTTGCTTGTCTCTAACGCTTGGGATGCCGTCACAGACCCGTTCATCGGTAACTTAACGGATCGCACCCGCACGCGGTGGGGTAGGCGGCGGCCTTGGTTATTGTTTGGAGCGGTTCCGTTTGGGTTGGCGTTTGCAGCGCAATGGTATGTGCCACCCTTTGAAGGTATCGGGCGGTTTATTTATTTTTTGGTCGTGGCGATACTGCTCAAAACCGCGTTTACCATCGTTAATGTACCTTACACGTCCATGACGCCGGAACTTGCGCGTGGCTACGATGAGCGTACCAGCCTGACCTCATACCGATTCACGTGTTCAATTTTGGGCGGTTTAGCTGCGATTGTGATGTACCCTGCTATTGTCGATCTGTTTGGCAGTGAGCGCACTGGCAACATTATCAGTGGAGGTGTGTTAGGGTTGTTTATCGTACTCTCGACCCTGACGACTTTCTTCTTCACCGAAGAACCCCCCCTCACCCAGATCAAAGACGAAAAACCGTCGGGTTTTGTGCAAAACCTGCGGATTGCCTTCACAAATCGGCCCTTCATGTACGTGGTGGGGATTTATCTGCTTGTATGGCTTACGGTGCAGTTTGTGCAGACGAACTTGCAACTCTATGTACGGTACTGGCTCAATCTGGAAGACCAACTCATTCAGTTTTTGCTGGTGCTGCAACTGACTGCGTTTGTGTTTTTATTTTTCTGGTCGTGGGTTAGTCGTCGCTATGGCAAGCGGATTGCCTACTACATGGGGGCAGGGCTATTTATTTTTGTAGTTATCTGGATGTTTTTCCTTCCGCCGGGGAATCCCGCGCTTGTATTCATCACATGCTTTGTCGCCGGAATTTGTGTGTCGATGGCGCTGCTGCTCCCCTGGAGTATGCTACCAGACACAGTTGATTACGACGAATTGCAAACCGGGCAACGGCGTGAGGGCGTGTTCTACGGGCTGTTCGTCTTTATCCAAAAAATTGGGCTGGCGCTGGCACTTGGTGTATCCAATGTTGTGTTGGGCATTGGTGGTTATGTGAATCCCATCGTTCCTGGCGAGTTTTTGCCACAACCGGATTCTGTGCTGCTGACACTGCGTATACTCGTGAGCTTTTTCCCGCTGACGCTGCTCATCCTGAGCATTCCGTTGGTGGTGGCCTATCCCATTACGCGCAAGCGCTTTCAGGAAATGCAGGATGAGTTGGAAGCGCGCAAGGCTGATGCAACGTAGGGGGGGATCGGGTTTTGCAAGGGTTTGATGCATCAAACCCCTGCGAAGTGTCGTATAACTATTTTGCCGTCGGTTCTTGTTCCTGGTCAGGTGCTTCCTCGGCGGCTTTTTGTTGTTCCTCTTCGATAGCCTCGATTGCCGTCGGGCCAAGCTGGATGTGCAGTTCATCCAACTGCTTTTGCTCGGCGTAGGACGGCGCTTTGGCCATCGCATCGGAACCGGTTTGCGTCTTGGGGAAGGCAATTACTTCACGGATGTTAGGCTGTTGGGCCAACAGCATCACCAGGCGGTCGATACCCCAGGCCATGCCCCCGTGCGGCGGTGCCCCGTACTCAAAGGCATCCAGCATGTGACCGAACTCTGCCAGCGCGTGTTCTGGCTCCTGGCCAATGAGCGGGAAAATCTTCTCCTGGAAGCTGCGGTCGTGGATACGAATGCTGCCGCCGCCCACTTCGTAGCCGTTGCACACGAGGTCGTATTGGCTGCCGCGTGTTTTGCCCGTGTCGGTTTCCATCAGCGGGATGTCTTCCGGCATGGGCATGGTAAACATATGCTGCGACGGATCCCAGCGGTCTTCATCCTCGTTGTAGATGAACAGCGGGAAGTCAATCACCCACAGGAAGGCCAGCATATCCTTGTTGTCACTCACCAGGTCGAGTTGCTCAGCGAGGTTGCGCCGCAGCACGTCCACAATGTCGCAGGTGGTTTGCCACTTGTCGGAGATGAAGAAGATCAGGTCGCCGGGTTTCGCGCCCGTGCGGTCAGCAATCTGTTGGATTTGCTCTTCCGTAAAGCGCTTGGCCAGCGGTCCCCACGGCTTACCGCCCGCTTCCTCTGCCAGCAGGATGTAACCCAGTCCACCGCCGCCCACTGCCCGGACTTTGGTTTCAAGGTCGCTGCCAAACTGCTTAATCGCCGTCTTGCTGAAGTCGCCCGGTTTGCGCGTGATTTCACCGCGCAGTGCCTTGACGGGCAGGCCTTTTTCAGCATTTTCCTTGAATACCTTGAAGTCACTGGCCAACGCAATATCGCTGATGTCCACTGCTTCCAGGTTGTAGCGCATGTCTGGGCGGTCAGTGCCGTATTTTTCCATGGCGTCGTGCCACTTCATGCGCGGGAACGGCTTGCCAAGCGTGGGCCGATCTGGAACAAGCTTGGCAATGAGCGACTGCATCAGCCCTTCGGCAAGCTGCATCACGTCTTCGCGCTCTACAAAGCTGAGTTCCATGTCAAGCTGCGTGAACTCCGGCTGACGGTCACCGCGCAGGTCTTCATCGCGGAAGCAGCGGGCGATCTGGAAGTAGCGCTCGTAGCCTGCAACCATCAGCAGTTGCTTGAGCTGCTGCGGGCTTTGCGGCAGCGCATAAAATTTGCCGGGTTGGATGCGGCTGGGTACCAGGAAGTCGCGTGCGCCTTCTGGCGTGGTTTTGAACAGAATCGGCGTCTCGATTTCGATAAACGCCTCGTCGTCCAGATAGTCTCGGATGAACTTGACGACGCGGTGGCGCAGAATGATGTTGTGCTGCATGGCCTGACGGCGCAGGTCAAGGTAGCGGAAGCGCATCCGCTCCGACTCTTTAATGACTTCTTCGTCGGCGTGGATGTAAAACGGCGGCGTCTTGGACGCATTAAGGACTGTGATTGCTTCGGCAACCACCTCAACCTCACCTGTTTCCAGTTCGGGGTTAGCCGTGCCCTCTGGCCGGATGCGTACATAGCCCTTGACTTGCAGCACATACTCACGGCGAACGTCTTCAGCGGCCTTGTGTGCGTCCGGGGCAATTTCCAGGTCTACCATCACCTGAACGATCCCCCAGCGGTCGCGCAGGTCGATAAAAATCACGCCACCTTGATCTCGGCGGCGGTTGACCCATCCGGCAAGCGTCACCCGCTCACCGTCGTGTTCGGGGCGGAAGTCCCCGGCTCGGTGTGTCTTCATCATCCGAATTGTTCTCCTCGCTTAGCGTGGGCGTGTCCCTTTGCACAGTGCGGCGTAGGATAACATGCTGCCGGGGATAAATAAACACGGTGGGATTAAGCGTTCATCAGCCCGCCTGCCATCTGCCGGTCTACCCAGTCTGCCAGGTAGGGATAGCGGAAGTCTGAACCGGTGTAAACGCGCACCGCTGCAATTGTCGCGAGGATTAGCCCGGCCAGGGGCAGCAGCGCAAATAGGACTGCCGCGATAATGCCAATCAATACCCACACGATAAACAGCGGGATGCCAATTAGGATGGCAGAGAGAATAACGGTGATAAACAGCACAATCCACCACACGATGCCGCTCACAATAAAGCCGACCAGCGCGCCCACGGTGCAAACCAGTTGCAGTACAAACGCTTGCAGCGCGTGGAAGGCGATATAGTCTGACTGCTTGCGGAAAAACGCATAAATCAGCAGTGGGATGAAAATCACGAAGGGCAGGCTAATCCCAGATGTGGGCACCGCCAGCAAAAATGTGAGCCACACGCTGCCGTGAGCAACCGCTGACCACAGCTTTTCGTCGTCGCTGACGCGGGCTGTGCTGTAGCTGCGCGGTTTGGCTTTAGGCTTTTGGCGTGTTTCTGGCCGGTAGCGCTGCTCATATTCACGGATGATCTCATCATCGTTGGCAGGGCTGCTGGTCCCGGAAAGGCGCGACAGGCGCTCTTCGTCGCGCGGGTCGCGTTTGGGTTCTTGGTCTGTCATGGTTGTATCCTTGTTGGCAAGGTGGTGACCGTAATTACGCTACATTTCTGTCCACTTATACGCAAGGCTTCGCTGCAAAGTTGCACTACCATGCCAGCCAAACGTGAATTAGACTCTCGGCCATGTTAAGTCCACACTACACGCTCACAAAAGCGCAGCTTGGTTGGCTGGCATTGGCCGCTGGCGTCCTTGGCTTCGTTGGCGTTTTCAGCCTTGATTTAGTTGTGTTAGCTCGTGCGAATGGGGTCGCCAGTTTGTTTTCTGCCGCTACTGTTGAGCATCTACGCAGTCCGATGGGGATTGGCCCCGCACAACGCTTGGCCCTGCTGGTGTGCATTGGCACAGCCCTGTTTGGCGCAACCCTGATTCCGTTGCGCAACCGACCCGCGTAAACCAGACCGATGATCCAGACCCAAAACAGACTTGTAAGCATTGTAAGCGGCGTTTTATTCGGATTGGCGCTGTTGTTTTTGTTGTTTCACTTTTCTGTATACGTTGGTTATGCCGTTAACCTGATGCAGTTCCCGTTTGACTACGATCAGGGCGAAGGCTTTGAACTGGTTGACGTAATCTACTTTAGCGAAGGCCGCTTCCCCTATCAGGACTCGGATACGTATCCGTTTTATTCGAGTAACTACCCGCCGCTGTTTCATATCTTCCCGGTGCCGCTGATGTGGCTGTTCGGGCCGCAGTACTGGTACGGGCGGCTGATTGGTTTTGTGGGCACGCTCATCTGCGCGAGTGTGATTGGTTATGCGGTGCGCCGAGAGACGGGGCATACGCTGATTGCCGTATTAAGTGGGCTAGCGTTTTTGGCGTCGAATACGATTTATCACATCGGGCCGCTGTTCCGACAGCACGCGACGATGGTCCTGTTCGAGACGGCTGCAATCGTTGTGTTGGCCAACGCCGTTGATGTGGTAAATCCGGGGCGGCGCTGGCGTCAGATTGCGTTTGGGTTGGGCTTGCTCATCGTGGCGGGGTACACCAAGCAGCTTGCCGCCCTCACTGCGATTGCGGCGCTGGCATTCCTGGTGATTCGTAACCTGCGCCGGGGTGTGATTGCAGGCATCGGTTTTACGTTAGTAGGCGTGGCGATTTTCGCGTGGCTCAACATTGGTACAGACGGCGAGTGGTGGCGTCAGGCCATTGCGGCCAATGTCAATGAATACTTCCCGCAGCAGACGACCGGGCTGTTTCGCTTGTGGTGGCGCTTGCACAGCGCGTTGATCATCCCGGCGGTGCTGCTAGTTATCTACGAGTTATATTTTGACCGCCTGAGCGCGTACAGCATCTGGTTTGTGGTGACGCTGGGCAATGGTGTGGCTTCCGGGACGTGGGGCGCAGGAGATAGCTACTTCGCCACGACGATTGCGGCCATGTGCATTCTGTCTGGCATATTTTTTGCACGGACGTTGCAGGGCGCGTGGCACTTCCCGGATGAGGTGTACCTGACGCGGTTGGTGCGTCCACTGCGGCGGTTTGGCCCCGCGTTAGTGACAGCGGCGTTTGTGGTGGTGCCGCTGCTTTATGCGGAATATGCGCGGGATACACTCAAGCTGCCAACGAATGTGCCCGTATATCGTCAGGTGGCCTCTGCACTCAACTTGGAGCCGAACGCGCCACGTTGGGCCGAGGAGAAGACGTTTTACGATAGTGCCGGGCGGTTGGTCGGCGGTTATGCGGACATCGGCCACTTCACCACACAGGCAGACATCGACGCGGGCTGGCAGTTGGTGGAGATGCTGCAAGCCACTGACGCGCCTGTAATTACCGAGGATGCGTCATTTAGCCTGCTAGCGGGCAAAGATGTGGTCACGAACCCCACACAGCTCCGCAACCTGTGGCTCAACGGGCTGTACGACGGCGGTGAACTCATCACCATGGTCGAGGAGCAGGCGTTTGGGTATATCGTGTTTCGGGCGCAGTTTTACCCTGCTGATTTCCTCGAAGCGGTTAGCCTACACTACGAGGAAAACACGGCGGCATCGGTCAACATGAACGGCTTCCGTTACATTGTGATGGAACCGAAGCCGCCTCAATCAGCGGCGGCGGGGGCGGCTGCGACCCGGCCCGAACGGTGAAAACGGGCTGGACGGGTTAATCCGCTGGACGCGGCTGTTGTCGTTTTGCACTAAGCCCATCGATTTGCGCCGTTCCAGGAAGTCTGCCCCGGCTTTAAGCTGGTCGTATAGACTATCGACAGATTGCTCAAGCAGTTGCAGTGTCACTTCCACCTGATGCTCATGGGCGGCCAGCATGCGGGCATGGAGCGCGACCTCGCGCACGAACGCCCCGGGTTGCCCCACTAAGTCAGGCACAATCCCGATGTGTTCATCATGCCACTGCTCCGCCATGTAGTGACGCAACATGCGCTCTGCTTGGTCTTCGTCCTCAATCGGTGGAATGATGAAAATACGGTCGAGGCGGCCTGGACGCTTGGCAATGCGCTCGTCAATCACTTCGGGGTAGTTGGTGGTGGCCAGCAGCAGCGCACCCTTGGGGTTGTTGGGGGATTCCACGCCGTCTAGCACGTTAAGGACGCGGGCCTTGTCGTCGCCTTGCAGATAGGCGTCGATTTCTTCCACAATCAGCAGCACCGGGTACTGGGCAGCAGCAACGGCTTGCAGCGCACGCTGAATCTTCTCGAACGAGGCACCGTCGCGGTCAGCGCCAGAAACGTAAACGACCACGCGCTTTTCGTCGATGGCGAGCTTGGCCATGGCCGCGCACAGCATCGTCTTGCCCGTGCCGGGGACGCCTGCCAACATCAGCTTGCGAAATGGGGCCAGCTTTAACTCGCGGTAGATGTCCACGCCCCGGTTGAAAAATGCTTCCATGTCTTCTAGCAAGCGGCCTTTGATCTCTTCTGGCAGGATGACATCTTCCCATTCGACGTTGGGGTCGAAGTAGGCGTCGGTGCCACCCACAATGTACACATCGCGGCGGCGCTTGATGCGTGGTCGCACGGCACGGGCACAGGCCATCTCAAACGCGGCCCACGTTTCCAGGCGGTTTTCGGGTACGAGCGCAATCGACGTTAAATCCTGGCCATCTTCGTCAAAATATGAACTGGCGTAGATGACCTCGAAGTCGGGTTGACCCTTGGCCGTGGATTCAAACTTAAAGACGTAAGCGCCGCTGGTGGAGGTGAGGACCATCTTGCGGCCCCGTGCCCCGTAGTCACTAATCTGAGTAACCACAGGGCACTCTAGCATTTCCATGCCAGCGTATTTGGCTTTTCCCTTCAGGCGGCGGCCTGGGGTCATCTGTTGTTGTGCGATTTGATTGCTGCACTCGGCGGACGCCCAAATTGTTACCGGGGTTACGTCCGGGTTACGTTGCTCCCATGTTTCATGTGCCCATTCCACGAGGCGTTCATACTGCATCCAATAGTCCTATCGTTTTCGCTGTGTGTGATTGAGAACACAGCGGTCGGTGGCGGTCACTGTTAAATTCGTTGGGCGGATTATAAAGCAAAGGCAACCGTTTGGGAAAGCGGTGTTGAAGTGCTAAACTGCATTTGACCCTGCTTTTTTGAATCAGAAACGACATTCAACCCGTGACAACTGCCTATATAACGCACAAACGCTATGCCAACCACACCATGCCCGGCCATCCCGAACACGCCGGACGCCTGCGCTCGGTGTGGAAGCACATTGAAGCCGCGAACCTGCGCGACCGACTGACTACAATCGTGCCTAAACCGGCATCGGAGCATACACTGCTGCTGGCACACACGGCAAACCACCTCAACATGCTAGGGCAAATTGAGGCCATGCACGACGGGCCGCTGTACATGATTGATGCGGACACATACATGACGCCAGATTCGTACACGATTGCGCGCACGAGCGCGGGCGGCGTGTGTGAGGCTGTGGACGCGGTGTTAGACGGCGAGGTCGATAACGCCTTGTGCGCAGTGCGCCCGCCGGGGCATCACGCAACCGCAAGCCGAGCGATGGGTTTTTGCCTGGTCAACAATATCGCCGTGGCGGCGCGGCACGCGCAGCATGTGCATAACCTTAAGCGGGTGATGATTGTGGACTACGATGTGCATCACGGCAACGGTACGCAAGACATCTTCTATGACGATGCGAGTGTGTTTTTCCTGTCTACGCACCAATCGCCGCTGTATCCGGGCAGTGGCATGCTGGAAGAAACCGGGCGCAGTACCGGGCAAGGCTACACGCTCAATGTGCCTGTGCGTGGTGGCAGCGGTGATAAAAACATGGCTCGCATCTACGAAGAGATTGTGTGGCCCGCTGCCCAACGCTACCAGCCGCAGTTGATTCTCGTTTCTGCCGGGTTTGACGCCCACTGGTCAGACCCATTGGCGGGGCTGCAACTGTCGCTGACGGGGTATGCACACCTCACGCGGGAGTTGATTCGCATGGCGGATGGGCTGTGTGAGGGGAATATCGTGTTTGCGATGGAAGGCGGCTACGACCTGGATGCAATTGGTAACGGGATAGCGAACATTGCCCGCTGCCTGCTGGGTGACAGCGACATTCCCGACCCAATGGGGCCAGCCAAGCAGGATAACGAACCGGATATTAAACATCTTGTGGCTACGGTGCGTGAGATTCATGCCCTTACGTAGCCGTTTGCAACACAATCTTGCGGGGTACTTTTGCCGGGCGTAGGGTATCTTCATGCGACGATATATCCTCAAGGTTCACAGGTGATTTTGGAGAGAACATGCGCCGCCTATTGATCTGGTTTGCAATCTTGCTGTCAGTAACAGTAGCCCACGCTCAAACCCCTGAGCCATTCCCGCCACCGGGAGCGCTTTATACGGTCAACGGGCAGGCCATGCATCTACACTGCACAGGGGAAGGCAGCCCGACGGTCATCTTGGAGGCGGGTATTGGCGGCACCTCACTCAACTGGAGTGTGGTGCAGCCTGCCATAGCGGGCTTTACCCGTGTGTGCAGCTATGACCGTCTCGGTTATGGCTGGAGTGACCCCTTGGCGCGTGAGTTTAGTGTAGAAGATGCAACGGCTAACCTTAACCTGCTGCTGCTTGAAGCGGACATTGAGCCGCCATATGTCATGGTGGGGCACTCGTTTGGGGGCGTGCTGCTGCGGGACTACATGCGACAATACCCGGATGCGGTGGTTGGAGTTGTTCTGGTGGATGCAGTGCATCCGCAAATGCCGGAGCGGATTGACTTCTATCCGCAAGCGCTGGAGTTGCAGATTGCCGCGCTCCGCTTGGCGTCGGGTGCAGCGCGGTTTGGTTACCTCCAAACCGGGGAAGCGTCGCTGCCTGCGCCTGAAAACGTACCCACAGAAGTTGCGGATGCATACGCTGCCAAGCTGCTCGAAGAAAAGTTCTTCGAGACGGCAGCGACCGAAGCGCTGTATATGGTGGAGCAAATGCCTGCCCTCACCCTGCCTGCTACACTGGGCGATATGCCGCTCGTTGTCATCTCGCACGGCATCTCGGAGCGGAACAGCTTTTTAGGCGCGCCACTCAACTCGGAATTGGCTACTGAGGCCGAGATCATCTGGCAGGAACTGCAAATCGACCTCGCGTCTCTGTCCTCGCAGGGACGGCGCGTTGTTGCAACGGAGAGCGCGCACAACATCCAGTTTGAGCAGCCGGATTTGATTATCGACGCTGTGGGTGAGATCGTCGCTGGCGAGCGCTAACGCTTGGCATTCCACGCCTCAGAGGTGTAGCGTTCCCGGTAGAGGGCGTCGGCAGATTGCAACTCCGCTTCAGACATGGTGCCTTCTACTAGCGCAACGTCCAGCGCTTCGGCAAGTCCATCTGCCAATGCAATTGCCGCCTGTTCCCAGGTGACAGTGATGCCAGCCGTTTGCAAGGTCGTTGCCCGCTCACGGACGGTTTGGCGGGCGTCTTCGCGTTCTGCATCGGAGTCGTAGGCCAGCGCGTCACAAATGCGGGCAATGTCACCATAGAGCGGTAGCGTGCCATGTTGCAAGACGCCGTCGCTACGCCGCAGTTGCGCGCTGCCAATCAGCTTTTTACCACTCACCGTGATCTCGTACTTGGACGGCACCTCAAAGCACACCGGCCCTGCCTGCTTACCGGATGACTCACCGTCGGGGTCGGCTTGCACATTGAGGCCGAGGCGGGCCATAGCCAGCAGCAACCCGCTGCTAATTCGCAGATACGTTTCGATGATGCCGCCTGACGCTAACGGGTGGTCGTCCGGCAAGGTGAGGCTGTAGGTGATTTCATCACCGTGTAATATGGCCCGCCCGCCTGTGGGACGGCGTACAACGTGCCAGCCGTTGGCCTGGACGCGGTCTAGGTCTACGTCGCGCAGGCGTTGGCCGTACCCTAACGACAGGCAGAACGGCTGCCAGCCGTAAAAACGGAGCGTAGGCGGCTGCTGCTTTTGGGCGACGGCGTGCATGAGTGCTTCGTCGGCGGCCATGTTGGCTGCGCCTTCCAGATGTTGGTCATAGATGACCCGCCACTGCTGCATGAGATGCTTCCCCTAAAATGTCGGATGGACTGTTACGCAATCTAAAGTTTTGCGAGTGTTTACTGGCGTTTGAAGTGGAACTTCCATTAGAGTGTACACGACGTATAGTATACTTAATCGACGCTCCATCTATGCAGGGCAAGCCAGAGGCGCAACGAACCTATGTTTGACAAAGATCGGGCTAACGTCCCGCCCCCACCCACAACCAGTATGTACCCACCGAAGGAATCCGCCGCCCGTAAGCGGTCGCGGCAGCGGGTGGTGAGCGGCGGGCAGGCCACCAGCGGCTGGGCATTGGTGATTGCCGCCTCCACGCTGGTGATGCTGGCCTTGTTCGTCACGATGGCAGTGGTGTTGTACCTGACGATTTATGAGCAGGAGCAAGAAGTGCTGCCAACGGCTGTACTCCAACTGCCGACCGCCGTCAGCGCCCGCCAGGACTTCAGCGATGTGGACATCAGCCTGATAAGCGGCTCGTCGCTGATGCTAGATGACGGGCGCGAGATTGTCATTGAACCGTGGGACGGCGAGTCGCGCTTTACCGTGTTGATGATGGGGTTGGACAGGCGTCCCGGCGAAAACGGGCTAGCTTACCGCACAGACACAATGATGGTCGTCAGCTTAGACCCGGCTACCGACAGCATCGGCATTTTGAGCATTCCGCGTGACCTGTACGTGCCTGTGCCCGGTTATAGTGAGTATCAGCGCATCAACTCTGCGATGGTGTTGGGCGAACTCCAGCGCACGGGGAACGGCCCCACACTGGCCATGCAAACGGTACAGAGCAACCTCGGCATCCGCATCAATGACTATGTGGCGGTGGACTTCCAGGCGTTTATCAATTTCGTGGACACCATCGGCGGGATTGAGATTACGACGAACTACACCATCAACGACTCGACCTACCCCAACATGTACTACGGTTACGATCCGTTTTATCTGCCTGCGGGCACGCACCAACTTGACGGGGCAACTGCGCTGAAATACGCCCGTACCCGCCACGGCAGCTCGGACTTCCAGCGGGCGCTGCGCCAGCAAGAGGTGTTATACGCTGTGCGCGATAAGGTGCTGCAACCGGGTGTGTTGGCCCAGTTGATTGTGCAGTCACCCACGCTGTACGAGCAGTATCAGGAAGACATTTCGACCGGGTTAACGCTTGACCAGATGATTCAGCTTACGCTCTACCTGAAGGACATCCCGACTGAGAACATCAACACGGGCGTGATTGACCAGCGCTACATCTCGAACTACACCACGCAGTCGGGGGCGCAGGTGCTGGTTCCGAATCGCTATGCACTTGGCCCGCTGATGGTCGAGGTATTTGGCGATAACTACAACCAGTAACTCACCTGCCGGATAGCAGCATAGTTCACGACAAACGGCGCACCCAAATGAGTGCGCCGTTTTGGTTTATTGTATGACCCGCTGTGCCGTGTGAACGCGCTTTTTTGAACCTGCGTAAAGCAGGTGGGTGATCTCCCTCGCAGTCCTGCCTTGGCTCAGGCCTATCGCATTCTCGCGAAACGTGTGATCCCCATTTTGATGAGTGTTGGCCCAAAATAGTCTGCGCCATCACGAACACCGCAGGTTGTCTAAGTTATATCAAAGGGCCGGGAAGGCGTAAAGGGGTGGTGATGTAAAAAACGTTTCAAATGTATATGTTGTCACTGTGTGTGCATGACATTGCTCTTACGCTACAATCTGCGTCGTCTATCTTTCCCCATGCTTGGAGCGAAATGCTATGAATAATGATTTGGTCAAACCGACAATTGCAGAGTTCGTCGGTACGTTTGTGTTGGTGTTTGTGGGCGCGGCAGCAGTCGCATCCACCGTTGATACCGGCTTCGATGTGACGGTGCCCGCTTTTGCACACGGGTTGGTTGTATTGGCCCTGATTTACGTCTATGGGCACATCTCTGGCACGCACCTCAACCCGGCAGTGACGGTGAGCCTGCTGATTGGCGGGCATATTGAGCCAGTAAAGGCGGGAGCCTATATTGTAGCGCAGTTCTTGGGTGGTATTGTGGCTGCGTACCTGTTGTTTGCGTTGATTGACGGCAACCCCGGTAACTTTGGTCAGACGACCGGCCCGCTGACGACGGGTGCGACAATGGTGCAGGCCGTGGTGTTCGAGGCGGTGCTGACGTTCTTCCTGGTGAGTTCAATTTATCAGGCAGCGGTGTTTGGCAAGGCGGGCAACTTCGCCGGACTCGCGATTGGTATGACGCTAGTGTTTAGCATTCTGGCGGGCGGGCCATATACAGGTGCGTCACTCAACCCTGCGCGCACACTGGGGCCAGCGCTGCGCGCAGGTGAGTTGGGTTACGTGCTGCCGTACTTCATCGGGATTTTTGGCGGTGGCATTTTGGCAGGGCTGTTGCAGCAGTATGTCTTAAAACCGGATGACGTAGCGTAACTACCACACGCGACAGATCATCCCTTTAAGGTACTCACCTTCGGGAAAGGTGAGGGCCACGGGGTGATCGTCGCCGCTGCCCAGGTGCCGCACAATTTGCGCTTGCCGTCCGCTGTCGGCAAGCGCGCCAAAGACCACCTTCTGGAACAGGTCGCGGCTGATGGCTCCGCTGCAACTGAACGTAAACAGGTAGCCGCCCGGTTTGATGATTTTGAAGGCGTGCAGGTTTAAGTCCTTGTACCCGCGCGTGGCCCCGTCCACCTGTTTTTTGCTTTGCGCGAACTTGGGCGGGTCAAGCACAACCACATCGAACTGCTCGTTGTTGGCGGCACACTCGCGCAGCACCTCGAACGCATCCCCGACGATGAACTGCACTTGCTCCAACGGGTAATCGTTCGTTTCCACGGTTTGCTCGGCGATTTCGAGCGACGGCGCGGACGAATCTACGTTGATAACCTCCGGCACGCCCGCAGCCAGCGCATACAGCCCAAAGCCGCCCGTGTAACTGAACACGTTCAGCACACGGCGCTCGTCTTCTTGCTGCTCGTCTGTGTCAAAGTATAGCAGGTCGTGCAGCCAGCCCCGGTTCTCGCGCTGATCGAGGTAAAAGCCCGTTTTGTGGCCGTTGCGGATGTCTACCGGAAAGCGCAGCGTGTTCTCCTCAATTTCGATGTAGTCCGGTGGTTCGTCACCCCATAGCAAGCCCGTCTCGTCCTTTAGCCCTTCTTTTTGGCGCACGTCCACGTCACTGCGCTCGTAGATGCCGTCCGGTTGCAGGATGTCGGCCAAAATCTCGGCCAGTTCGTGCTTGCGCACGTCAATGCCTAGCGTCAGCGATTGCATCACAAGCCAGTTGCCGTAGCGATCCACCACAAGCCCCGGCAAATAGTCGTTTTCTGCATTGACGAGACGCACTGCGTTGTATTCGCCCTCACCGAACGTCTCTTGATGCGGCAGGCGCGCCGCAATCGCACGCCGGAGCATTTTGCGCCACCAGTCGGCGTCAATCGGTTCGTCGTGCCACGTCAAAATGCGCACGTTGATTTGCGAGGTGGGATTGTAGTAACCGCGTGCGAGGAAATCCCCGCGAGAGTTGACCACCTGCACAATATCCCCCGGTTGGGGGTCGCTGTCCACATGCTTGATTGACCCGGAAAATATCCAGGGGTGTTGGTTTTGAATGGGCTTTTCTTTGCCCTGCTTGATTACAATAATGCCTTCGCTCATACGGATGCCGGTTCCTCAGTTTCGGCGGGTTTGCCGCCGTTTTTGATTAGATTTTGTAGGTCGTCTTCGCTCAGCACGGGGATGCCGAGCTTTTCAGCTTTGGCCAGTTTGCTGCCTGCGGATTCGCCCGCCACCAGATAGTCTGTTTTCTTGCTGACGCTGCTGGTCACACGTCCGCCATGCGATTCGATGAGCGCGCCGGCCTCGTCACGGGTAAGGTTGGGCAGGGTGCCCGTCAGCACGAACTTCAGCCCGTTGAGTACATCGCTTTCAAGCTGCTGCTGCTCGGCTTCCCAGCGGACGCCTGCGTCTTTCATCTTCTTTAGCACACGCTGGTTGTGTTCAATGCTGAACCACTCCACGACGTTGCGGGCGATTTTGGGGCCGATGCCGTCAATCTCTTCTAGCTGCTCGACCGTGACGCTGCTGAGTGCGTCTAGCGAGGGATAGTAGGACACCAATAGCGCCGCCACAGTGCCGCCTACGCCCTCAATCCCTAACGCCGTGAGGATTTGCTCTAGTGGGCGCTGTTTTGCCGTCTCAACGGATTTGAGTAGCTTTTCCACCTTCTTTTCTGCAAAGCGCTCCAATGGCAATAGCTGCTCCGCTTGTAGGTAGAAGATGTCGCCTTCGTCGGCAATCAAGTTTTCGTCCAGCAACACCTTGACCGTCTGCTCCCCTAGCCCTTCGATGTCCAGCCCAGCGCGGGACACAAACCACTCAATCTGGCGATAAACGCGCTCTGGACAGTCGGCATTGGGGCAGTAGTAATCAACGGCGTCTTCGTCTTTTTTGACGATGGGTGTGTCACAAAATGGGCACCTCTCCGGCGGTTCAATCGGGATTTCATCACCGCTGCGTGACCCCGGCACTGGCCCAATCACATAGGGAATGACATCCCCGCTGCGCTTGACCAGCACCCGGTCGCCAATGCGGATGTCGTGTTCCCTGACAAAGTCGTAGTTGTGCAGCGTGGCGTTGCTAATCGTCACACCAGATAGGAACACAGGTTCTAAAACAGCCGTTGGTACCACGCGCCCGGTGCGGCCAATGCTCACGGCAACATCAAGGAGCGCAGTAGTGGCTTCCTTGGCCGGGTACTTGTAGGCAACTGCCCCACGCGGGTCTTTACCGACCACGCCCAACTCCCGATAGAAGCGCATGTCGTTGATTTTCACGACTAGGCCGTCAATCTCGTAGTCGAGTTCGTCGCGGCGGTCTTCCCAGTTGGGGATTTGTTGGATAACCGTTTCTAGGTTGGGATAAGTTGCGATATCTGGGGCCAAAACGAAGCCTAATCCCTCCAGATATCCCAACATATCACCGCGTTTATCCCAACCATTCCCAACTATTTCGACAACGTCGTATAGGAAGGCGGTCAACGGACGGGACGCTGTAATGCGCGAGTCCTTTTGTTTAAGCGTGCCCGATGCGGCGTTGCGCGGGTTGATGAACGGGTTCTCGCCGTTGGCAATCTTTTCCTTGTTGAGCGTCTCGAAGTCTTTGAGCAGGAACAACACCTCTCCGCGCACGACTAACCGCTCCGGGGCTTCGGGGCCGTCGGGGTGGGCTGGGATGCGCAGGGGTACGCTGTTGACTGTACGGATGTTCGGTGTCACGTCGTCGCCTATGTCACCGTTGCCGCGTGTGGCCGCCTGGACCAGCACGCCGTTTTCATAGGTCAGCACGATGGTGAGGCCGTCAAGCTTGGGTTCCAACGTGTAGTCGAGCTGCGTGCCCTCCGGCAGCAGCTTGTGGTTGCGCTCCTCCCACGACTGCAAGTCCTCGTCGTTGTAGGCATTTGACAGGCTGAGGATGGGCGCGGGATGCTTGACCTTCGCGAACTCGGCAGAGAGATCGTTGCCGGTGCGCTGCGTGGGCGAATCTGGCGTGACCAGTTCGGGGTTTTCGGCTTCCAGCGCTTTGAGTTCGTTGAACAGCGCGTCGTACTCACCATCGCTGATGATCGGATCACTGAGCGCGTAGTAGCGGTAGCTGTGATAATTCAGTTGGTTGCGGAGTTCCAGCGCCCGCGCTTCGAGCGTTTGGGATTGCGTATTATCGGTCATTGAACCTCAGGTTGAACCTCCATATACAGTTCTACGGCCCAACCTTCCTGGCCGCTGAACGGGTCTCGGACGCGCCACCAGGTAAAGCCATCCTCGCGGATGTCTTCGGGGCCGCCGATAATTTCGAGAAATGTGTTTTCCGCCGCTGCAAACTCAATCGTCTGGTCGGTGCCGGGGGCCACCCGCACATTCAAACCATTTTCGCCCACGTTAATCACTTCCACCGTGCGCCCCACCGATACCGTATCTGGCGTTGGCGTCAGGATGACGGGCGGCAGGGTTGGCCCTTCGAGTTCAAACGTGGGCAGCGGAATGCTGACCCCGCCGCTGAACGCGGGCGTATTTGATGGAAAAGCACTTGGGGCGGCGGGCGCTGTCACTGTGCGTTCCGACGTGACGACGATCACAATCGGGTCGCTTTGTGGGGGCATTTCTGCCCGCAGCAGCCATATACCGATGACCACTCCGCCCGATACACACGCTACCCCCACAAGCATCAGCGCCATTGACCACAATGGCGGCACAAATGATGTACTACGCCGCATCCGGCGGCGGGCGCTGGCGCTACGCGGTTCAACGTGTGGCATCGCCTTCGTGGATGACAGCATCCGCGTTTCTTCGCTGGACGGCGGCGTGGACTGTGGGTGTTGGTCGCTCATAGCCTTGACCTCACAATGATGAACGGTTCCGGTGGGTATTGTAGCGCAAAGCGCTAGTTGCCACGCGCCCGCACCCACTCCAGGAACTTAGCCACAGGCCAGGTATTGATGACACATTCGGGTTCCACCCAGCCGCGCCGCGCCGTGCGAACGCCGTATTCGAGCAAGTCCATCTGCTGGGCGGAGTGCGCGTCCGTGTCAATGCAAATCAGAACACCCAGTTCAGCCGCACGGCGGGCATACTGGGCCTCCATGTCCAGTCGCTGCGGGTTCGCGTTGATTTCCAGGGCAACGCCGCTCTTGGCCGCCGCCGCGAACACTGCATCCATGTCGAGGTCTGCCGGTTCCCGCCTGCCTATGAGTTGGCCACGTGGATGCCCGATCAAATCGACATGCGGGTTGTTGATGGCAGTCAGGATGCGCTTCATAATCACGTCGCGCTCTTGCGTCAGGCTGACGTGCAGCGACGCGATTACAAAGTCGAGCTTGG
>CAWUJQ010000027.1:0-24433 GCA_963922445.1 uncultured bacterium | reverse complement strand
ACGCCTGCACCCCGCTGTAGTCGAACTCGCAGCCCTGCCCAATCACAATCGGCCCACTGCCGATAACCATAATCGTATGTATGTCTGTCCGTTTTGGCATTTACTGTCCTGCGCTCAAAGAATAAATGTCGCTTGTACAAACTGACGCTTCAAACTGTTCATCAACGCCATAACTACCGAAGCTGACCGAGGCACTCGTCGTGTTTTGGCACCCGCCGTACAAAATAACTGTGCCGGATACCCAATCGTATTGACTCAAGTTCACCGAAACGTCATCATTGAGGTATTCACTAGCCGCTTTTGTGATAGCAAGACAGGTTTCACCAGCTTCTTCTTGCAGCCTGAGTAGCTCGTCGTCCGTAATCTGCGGTAGCTCATTGTAACGACGATTAATCCGGGTGATGACTCTTGCTTCAATGGTTACCTGATCGGTGCGGAAATCAGCGGAATCACCTGTGGGATACGTCACGCGAGTAACAACGCGATTTGCTTGAAAAATGTCGAACTTTAGGCCGTCTTGCTCAAGTTCGAGACAGATACTTTCTCGAACATCTCCGGCAATGGGTTCAGTTAGATATTCAGCATCGTACATTGCAGAATCCCAGAATGTGTCTGTCCTACAACCCAGCAGTGACAGCGATAAAGTTGCAACAATCCACAGGGGTCGTAATTGCACTGAACTTACCGCATCAATCCGCATCAAATATCTCATTGAGACTAATCTTGAATCCCGTAACCACGCGACTCTCACTAATCTCATCGTCAACGTAGATTTTGCTCGTGCGATCCTCAAAAAAGACCTGCACCTGTCCAGAAATCATCACAAGCCAAACCTCTTGTGTGCCATAGCGCAGATATTCAGACACTTTTTCTATCATCTCGTTGTAAGGCTGGCTTGGTGAAATAACCTCTACCGCCATGTCTGGTGCCCGGAAGATCAGCCCCATCGAAACTGTGACGTTTTTTGCCGCTACAAAGCTAGCATCAGGCTTGCACATAATCCGTATCTCATCGGGGTCACCATCCAACACGAAATAAGTATCGCTGATGTAAACACGCCCCAGCTTATTCTCAATCACATAATGCCCCATTTTCGTGAGGATGAGTGCGCCCGTCCAACCGTGCCACTCGCCCATCAACTCCCCCTGAATGACCTGCCCGTTGACCACTTCAACTGCTTCCCCCCTGTCGTGCAAGGCAAGCAGTTCGGCCTCTGTGATAACGTGCGTTGTCTCCACCTGCTGCTCCTAATACCAATACCCATCCTGCGCCTCAGCGGAGGCCCGCAGGTTGTCAATTACGATCATGTTGTTGACGGCATCCTGCACCGGGAAGCGGAACGGACGATTGTTGACGAGCGCATCAGCGAAGTCTTCCACCATCAGCGTGTACTGATTGGCTGCGCCCACCGTCATCTCCCTGTAGGAAAGGTCATTCTCTCCGTTCCAGATGCGAACCGTCTTCGCCTCATCTGCGGGGGGCACAAACGCATCGTCCAGGCGAATGCGCCCCGTGGTGCCGCGAATATCGAGCATGTTGGTGCGGTGCGTTTCCATGCCGCAGTCAAAGTGCCCCAACACACCCGACGGGAACGTCAGCGTCGCCGTTGCGCTCATATCCACGCCGGTGGTGGGGTGGAAGCGTGCAAACGCCTGCCCGCCGTCGGGTTCTTCGCCCGTAATCAAGCGCATCGCATTGATGCAGTAGCAGCCCACGTCCAGCAGGCCGCCGCCGCCCATGCTCTTATCCAGGCGGATGTTTGTGTCACTCTGCATACTGAACGTAAACGTCGCATTGATAACACGCAACTCACCAATTTCTCCATTGGCAATGAGTTCGCGCACCAGGTCATGCTGCGGGTGAAAGCGATACATGAACGCCTCGGCAAACAGCACGCCCTTGTCCGCAAAGTAATCGACCGTCTCCTGCGCCTCGGCAACGTCCATCGCAAGCGGCTTTTCGCACAGCGTGGCCAGTCCAGCATCCGCACACGCCTTACTCCACGGTGCGTGACCGTCATTTGGCAGCGGGATGTACACTGCATCAACTTCGCCGGACGCAATCAGGTCTTCATAGGAGCCAAACGCCTTCGGAATACCCAAATCATCCGCGAACGCCTGTGCCCGCTCCTGGGAACGGCTGGCGACGGCCACAACCTCCCCATTGTGTGATTCCTGAATCGCCGGGATAACTTTGCTGCGTCCGATGTTTGCCGTGCTGAGGATGCCCCAGCGTACTTTGTCTGCCATAATCGAATTGTCCTTTATTCGTGTGAGTGGGGCGGCTGCACCAACCCGCCAGAGCTATATCGGTCATTATAACGCGGATTGTTATTCTTCAACGGGTTGCGACGCATCTTGCTTGACGCGCTTGACAAACTCATCGAACAAATAGAGTGAATCGTGCGGGCCAGGGGCGGCTTCCGGATGATATTGCACACTGAACGCGCCCAACCCCTCGTGACGCAACCCTTCCACAGTATTGTCGTTCAGGTTGATGTGCGTGACTTCAGCCCCGGCCAGGTCGCTGTCATCACTGACGGCAAAGCCGTGATTGTGCGAACTAATTTCAACCTCACCCGTCAGTAAGTTTTTCACAGGCTGGTTCCCCCCTCGATGACCGAACGGCATCTTTTCCGTGGTACCGCCCAGCGCCAACCCAAGTATCTGATGGCCCAGGCAAATGCCGAACAACGGCTTTTGACCCAGCAGCCCCTTCACATTATCAATCGCATAATCGACCGCCGCCGGGTCGCCGGGGCCGTTACTCAGGAAGATGCCGTCCGGGTTCATCGAAAGCACCTCACTCACAGGTGTGTTGGCGGGAACGACTGTCACACGCAGCCCACGATCCGTCATCATGCGCAGGATGTTGCGCTTGATGCCGTAGTCGTAGGCCACAATCAGCGGCCCCGCTGGGTCGTAGTGATGATCTTGATACCACTGCGGGTCGCTGCGCTCTGTCCAGTTGTACGGCTCAGCCGTCGTCACCTCGTCCACAAGGTTCGCGCCAGACATATCCAGCGATTCACGCGCCATTTGCAGCAGCGCGTCGGTATCAACCGCTTCCGGCCCATGCGCGATGGCCGCCCGCATGGCCCCTTTTTCTCGGATGTGACGCACTAACGCCCGCGTCGCCACGCCCGTCAGCCCGATGACGTTTTGCGCCTTCAGGTACGCGTCCAGGGTCGTTTTGCTGCGCCAGTTGCTCACTACCGGACTCAACGCCCGCACCACAAACCCGGATACCCATATCTTTTCGGACTCCACGTCCTCCAGGTTGATGCCGGTGTTACCGACATGCGGCACCGTCATAGTGATAATCTGGCGATGGTATGACGGGTCAGTCAATATTTCCTGATAGCCCGTCATAGACGTGTTGAACACCACCTCACCCGTCATCACGCCGCTGGCACCGAACCCCGTTCCCTCGAATATCCGACCATCTTCCAATACGAGGACGCCTTGCGAATTTGCTTTGCTATCGTCAGTCATTGGCTATGTCCGGTAGTCTCCATTGATTTTTACGTAGTCGTAACTCAGGTCACACGTCCAAATGACCGCCTCACCCGTGCCGTCGCCGCAGTCCAAATGCACGGTAATGGCGTCTGCCGCCATCACTGCTGCTGCATCTGCCTCCACGTAGTCCGTCGGCATGCCATTGTCGAACAGCAGCACTGCGTCATCGCCTACCGTGTCGCATTCGCCCGCCTCGATATAGAGTTTCGCCCCGGACGGGTCAAACGGCACGCCAGCACGGCCCGCCGCCGCCACAATGCGGCCCCAATTCGCATCACTGCCGAAGAAGGCCGTCTTGACCAGCGGCGATGTCGCAACCGTGTTACCAATCTGACGGGCGTCAGTATCACTGGCCGCCCCGGTGATGTGCAGCGTCACGAACTTGGTCACGCCCTCACCGTCCCGTACCACATCCTGGGCCAGCTTGCGCGCTACCGCTTCTAAAGCAGCTTCAAACGCGGACTTGTCAACATCTGTGGTGATTGCGGCACCACTCGCACCATTGGCAAGCAGCAGGACCGTGTCGTTGGTGCTGGTGTCGCCGTCCACGACGATGCGGTTGAACGTGGTTTCGTTTGCGGCAGATAGCATCGCCTGGGATTGCGTTTGGGTCAGGGCGGCGTCGGTGACGATGACACTGAGCATCGTCGCCATGTTCGGCGCAATCATACCCGACCCCTTGCTCACACCTGCAATCTGTACCGTTTGCCCGTCAGCTAACGTGACCGCCGCCGCTGCCATCTTCACCCGTGTGTCCGTCGTGGTGATGCCCTGCGCCGCCTCCAGCCAGCAGTCACCGAGCGCGGCATAGGCCAGTTCAAAACCGCGCCCAATCTTATCCATCGGCAGTTGAGTGCCAATCACACCCGTTGACATCACCAGCACCTGTTCCGGTTCACACCCGATCTTCTCTGCGACCATTGCAGCAGTTGCTTCAGCATTGTCGATGCCCTGTTGCCCGGTGCAAGCGTTTGCGCACTTCGCATTGACCGCCACCGCCCGGATTTTATCGGCGTGGGTTTTCATTCGCGCCATGTCTACCTGTACGCAAGCCGCCTTGACCGTGTTCGTGGTGAACACGGCCCCGGTCGCACAGTCCGTGTCACTGACGAACAGCGCAACGTCCAAAATGCCGTCTTTCTTCAGCCCAGCGTGAACGCCCGCCGTCCGAAAACCGGGCACATGCGTAATGGTTGGTTCTACTGTGCCCATCAGCGCGGCTCCATTAGTCCAGCATCCCCCATTGCAGAGGTCAGCCCGGCAATCATTTGGTCAACGTGTCCCTTTTGGATGATGAGCGGCGGCACAAACCGCACCACATTTGGCCCAGCATTCACCAACAGCAGCCCGTGACCATACGCCGCCTGAATAACCGGGCTAGCGGGCACATCAAGTTCCATTGCGCACATCAACCCGCGCCCACGCACATCCACAATGTGCTTGCTCTCGATTTTACGCAGTTGGTCGCGCAGGTAGTCGCCTGTTTCCGCCACATGTGCCAGGAAGTCCGGTTCGCTCACCCGCTTGACCACCACCTGTGCCACCTGCGTCACGAGTGGCCCACCTGCAAACGTTGAGCCGTGGTCACCGGGATGAACGGCCTCGGCCACGCGGTTGTTGGCCAGTACCGCACCAATCGGCAGGCCGCCACCCAGCGACTTCGCCAGCGTAATCATGTCCGGCTCCACCCCGCTAAACTGATGCGACCACAAATCCCCGGTGCGGCCCATGCCACACTGCACCTGGTCAAAAATGAGGAGTGCGCCATTGGCGTCGCACAGCTTGCGCAGCCCTTGCAAAAACTCAGCCGTAGCCGAGTTAATGCCGCCCTCACCCTGCACCGGTTCCACCACGACGGCGGCAGTCTTCTCGTTGATAAGTTCCGCCGCGCTGTCCAGGTCGTTGTATTCGCCAATGTGTATGCCCGGTACTAGCGGACGGAACGGCTGTTGGTACTTTTCGCGGGCCGTCAGCCCCAGCACACCCAACGTGCGCCCGTGGAAGCTGCCCGTAAAGGCTATGAACTCGGTGCGCGCCTCGTCGTTATTAACGTAGGCCACCTTGCGTGCGAACTTCATCGCCGCTTCGTTGGCTTCTGCCCCGCTGTTGGAAAAGAACACCCGATCGGCAAACGAGCGCTCTACCAACATTTTCGCCAGTTCAACGTGGGGCGCGGTGTGATACAAGTTGCTGACGTGCAGCAGGCCCTGCGCCGCCTGCTGAATCGTCTCTACAATCTCCGGGTCTTTATAGCCCAGGCAGTTGACCGCAATCCCGGCCACAAAGTCCAGATAGGCATTCCCCTCACTGTCGTACAGCGAAACGCCCTCACCGTGGACGAGCATAAACGGCGGGCGCGTATACGTATTGACGAGATAGTCCGCTTCCCCGCGAATGATTTCATCGGTATAGGTCATAGCTTGTGATGTGGTAACCAAAGTTTTCCCCTTATGTTTGATGTTGCGATTGCAAAATGGTTCGTATGCCGAAGCCTTAAGCTTCGGTTTCTGTTGTAACCTGCTGGCGCGTAAACACAGTGCCCCCATGCGTGCGGATGCCCGTCAGGTTGGTAATCACCGCCCGTGGAATGCCCTGCTCCAATGTGGCGAGCGCTGTCCGCACTTTGGGGATCATCCCGCCGAAGATGACCTCATCTTCGATCATGCGCTCGGCTTCGGCGGGGGTGATGCTTCGTCGCACCACGCCCTCCTCTAAAACGCCTTCCACATTCGTAAGGAAAACAACCCGCGACGCCCTGACCGCCTCTGCCACAGCCCCGGCAACATGGTCGGCATTCACGTTGTATGCTTCGGCGTCCTTGCCGCCGCATACAGGCGCAATCACTGGCGTAATGCCCGCATTGACCATCTCCAGTAGTAGGTCGCCCCGCACCCGCGTGACCTGCCCGGTGAAGGCCATGTCTTCGGATTCGTGCGGCATCTGCTGGGCCTGAACAATACCGCGATCCACACCGCTAATGCCCTGCGCGTCAATGCCACCTGCCAGCAGATACGCCACTAACCGGGTATTAACCGTGCCGCACAGCACCATTTGCACCACCCGCAGCGATGCCGCATCGGTAATGCGTACCCCGTCTACATAGCGGGGTGTGATGCCCAACCGCCGCTGCAACTCGCTGATCTCAACGCCGCCGCCATGCACAATGATGACGGGTGAGTCGGCCTTTTGCAGCACCCAGGGCAGTTCCTTCAAAAAGCTAATGTCGTTGATTTCGTGCCCACCGATTTTGACGACGATAGGCTGCGGTGTTTGCGTTTGCGTCTGCGTCATAGTAAGGCTGTCGTCTCCGGGATGTTGTACATCAGGTTAAAGCACTGCACCGCCTGGCCTGCCGCGCCTTTGCGCAGGTTGTCCGTCACGCTGGTGATGTGTAGGTGATAGTCATCTACAAGCGTTAGGCTGATAGTGCAGTTGTTTTTGCGAACCACATGTTTGAGCGTGGCCTGCTGCCCCAGCGGCAGCACATCCACAAGTTGTTCATCGGCATAGCTGTCGGTATACAGTGCCGGAACCTTGTCGCTGGTATACGGGTAGCTGAGCGTGACGTATATGCTGGCCATCAAGCCCCGGTCAACGGGCAGCAGGTGCGGCACAAAGATCAACTGGCCGCCAAAGTCGAACTTCGCCATTTCCTGCTCAATCTCACCCACATGCCGGTGCGTGCGCCCTGGGCTATACGGCGATAGGTTGCCGAACACCTCCACAAAGTGCAGGTTATCCTTCATTTTTCGTCCCGCCCCGCTCACACCACTCTTCGCGTCCACAATGACTGGCGCTTCTGGCGTGATGGCCTGAGCGCGCAGCAGCGGGAGCAAACCGAGCAGTGTCGTGGTGGGGTAGCAACCGGGCACAGCCACCCGTTCTGCATGACGAATCTCATTACGGTTGATTTCCGGCAGGCCGTACACCGTTGGCAGCAGTTCCGGGTGTGGGTGCGCCACCTTGTACCACTGTTCGTAGCTTTCCGGCGTGTCCATGCGCAGGTCAGCCGATAGGTCAACCACTTTTAGCCCTGCTTGAAGGGCCGCCGCCGCAAACGGCGCAGATGCTTTGTGTGGCAGCGCCAGAAAAACCACATCCACATCGCCCATCGGCGCGTCATCTGGCGGAATGTAGAACAGTCCAGTTCCGGGCACGGGGTCGCCCGCGAATGTATTTGACGTAGCAAAGACGATCTCTACAGCACGGTGACGAGCCAACAACTCAACCACATCCTGGCCAGCGTAACCCGACGCGCCGTAAATCCCAACTCGAATGGTGTCCTTCGTCATGCGTGCCCTTGCTCTCTGTAAAACAAAAACCCCTGCCTGGTATCAGGTCAGGGGGTGTTAGCTTGGTGATGTTGCTGTGCGTTTGCGATGATGTGCCAGCGCAAATACCGCCGTGACCGTTTAGTTGGCGTGTTTACGACGGCGTCGGTTGTTTGGCTGGGTGTTATTCCGGCAGGTCATCAGCACAAAAATTACCTAAATTCCTAAGCTGCGCGTCAGTGTACGCCATCGTACTGGATGCGTCAAGCACTTCGCCGGAGCAATTCTCACTGTTAGAGCAGTGTGCCGATATGCGTGCATAAGTTGACGTGGCCAGCGTGGGCTGGTTAGCATAACGTTTATGATTGACGCAAAACAACTCACCAAAAACTACGGTAACTTTACCGCCGTCCGTGCGGCCACCTTCACCGCCGAAAAAGGCGAGGTGGTCGGCTTGTTGGGGCCAAACGGTGCCGGGAAGACCACCATCATGCGAATGCTCACTGGCTACAGCCCGCCCACCAGCGGCACGGCGATCATTGCCGGGTTCGACATCACCATTGACCCGCTCGACGCCAAAGCCCAGGTCGGCTACCTGCCAGAGCGCATCCCCATCTATCCCGATATGACCGTGCGTGAATACGTGGGCTATTGGGCCGAACTGCGCGGCCTGCGCAATCGCAAACAGCGCCTCGCCCGCGTGGATGAGGTCGTTGAGCGGGTGCAGCTCACCTACAAACGCAATAAGCTCGTCCGCAGCCTGAGTAAGGGGATGCGCCAGCGCCTCGGCTTAGCGCAAGCGCTTGTGCATGACCCAGACGTGATTATCCTGGACGAGCCAACCATCGGCATTGACCCGCGCCAAGTCATCGAAGTGCGGGAAACGGTGCGTGACCTAGGCCATAACCACTGCGTGATGTTTAGCACGCACATCCTCACGGAAGCTGAGCAGGTATGTGACCGCCTGTTGATTATCAACCAGGGGCGCATTGTAGCCGAAGGCACGCCAGACGCGCTCCGGGGGCAGTTGCAAAGCAGCGCGGGCCTTTACGTAGAACTCAACCAGCGCGGCCCCGATGCAGCGGCGTTACTCGCGTCTGTGCCCGGTGTCCTGGATGTGCAGCCGGATGGCGCAGGCTTCCGGTTACAAGTGGAGCAGGACACAGTGCGGGAAACCGTCTTCGACCGTGTAAGTGCTTCAGATGTAAAACTACTGGAGATGCGAGCCGTCTCAATGACCCTAGAAGACATCTTTTTAAACCTGACCGGGGAGCGTGCCCCGTTATGAGTATGATTTGGACGATTTACCGCCGGGAAATGGCGCGCTACTTCACATCGTTGATTCCATACATCGTCGCGGCGGCCTTCTTGTTCCTAACCGGAATCAGCTACTATTCCGACCTGACGCTGAGTGTGACCATTCGCTCGACCGATCCGAGTGCGGTGCCCAACTTCCTGTCGTTGGCGCTGGTGTTCTTTGCACCCATGATTACCATGCGCGCCCTGGCGGAAGAAAAACGCGAAGGCACGATGGAACTCATGCTCACCGCGCCCGTGACCGATACCGCTATCGTGCTGGGGAAGTTCCTCAGCGCGTGGACGTATTACACCATCTTGCTGATGGTGACGATGGTCTATCAGTATGTGCTGGTGTTCCTGCGCCAACAGCCAGACCTCGGTCACGCGAATGCGGCCTACCTGGGCATTTGGCTGTATGGCGGGGCAGGGCTGGCCATCGGCATCATGTTTAGCGCCATGACCGAAAATCAGATCGTGGCCGCGTTCCTCAGTTCATCCGTGCTGATTATCTTCTACCTGGGCACCATCGTCGGTGAGGTCGTACCGAGCATTGAACTGGCCAACGTGCTGCGCGTGCTGTCGTTCCAGGGGCACTACTCCACCACCTTCGCCGTCGGCGTCATCCGCCTGGAAGACATCGTTTACTTTGCAGGCGTGATTGCGTTTACCCTGTTCGTCAGCACACGCGCCATTGAAGCGCAAAGGATATAGCACATATGACACAGGTCAAACCCGCGCCTCAGCAGCACAGCAGCGTCTCCATTCGGCGGGCCACCCTGGGCACAACCTTTGGCTTTGTGGGTATCGTCGGCCTGTTGATAGCCGTCGTTGCGTTTGCGTGGTACCTGCGCTTTTCCGCCACAGTCGTGATCGCCCTGGCTGTGGGGCTTGTCGGCCTTATCGCATGGGCGGCCATCGCCCCCAAGGAGTTTGTGGCCACGCTCACGGGCAGGCAGGCGCGCTACGGAACGGCGGCGACGTTTGCCGCGCTGCTGATGCTGGGCATCGTCGCGCTGGTGTATATCATCGTGGCGCGGGCCAACATCGCCATTGATGTGACGGCTGCCCGCAGCTTTTCCCTCAGTGATACCACCTTCGAGGTGCTCGACCGCATCCCAGATGGGCGAACAGTACAAATCACCGGCTTTTACACATCCGATGACCTGCAAACCCGTGCGATAGACGACCAGTTTTTGCGTCAGTACGAGTTGGAATCCGATGGGCGGGTGCAGGTGGGCTACATCAACCCGCAGGAAGAACCCGCCACCGCCCAGCGCTTTGGCTTTCGCAACAGTGGTGATATTTATGTATCCGTGCTTGGGGACGACGGTGAAGTGAACTTCAACACACTCACCTACGTCCCGCGTGAAAACAAACAAGAACGCGACATCACCAACGCCATCTCCCGAATGCTCAATGAGCGCGTGCTGGTGGTCTACTTTGCAGAGAACCTGACCTCACTGAGCATCTATGAGGAAAGCGAACAGGGACTCACCCTATTGGACAATGCCCTGCGCGCCAGTGGCGTTCTGACAGACACCGTTAACCTGCGCCAACTCGCCAACAGCGGTGACACCATCCCCTCGGATGCCAATGTGCTGGTGTTGGCGCGCCCCCGCTTACAGCTATCACAACGCGAGGTGGATGTGGTTGACGCCTACCTGGAACGGGGCGGCGGACTGCTCGTTTTGACGGATATCATATTAGAAGAGAATGAGTATTTTCTTCAGGAGGGCACGCCGTTTCACACCTATCTGGCAGAAAATTACGGCCTCGTAGCCCGTGATGCTGCTGTGATCGACCCGCCTCAAGCGGTCGGGTCTCCGCTAGAAATTATCGGTGCGACAACCTTCACCAGTGGCAACCCAATTGGACGCGCCCTGCAAGGTGATGTCAGCACTTACTTCCGCATTGCCCGCGCAGTGGAGGCTTCCGAGAACAAGCCGGCCCAGGTCGCCAACGGACGCATCATGAGTACATCGCCGCAAAGCTATGCCGAAACCGACCTGGAAGCACTCGCCACCGTCAACACGTTCGAGTTCGACCCCATTGCAGATATTCAAGGCCCCGTTGACCTGGTGGCCTGGGCCTGGGATGAGCAGGGCGACAACTCCAAGGTCGTCCTTATTGGTGACGCCGACTTTGCTCGTAACATCAATATTGACAGCGGCGCTCAAGGCAACGGCATCCTGCTTTTGGAGAGCATTGCGTGGTTGAGTGGCACCGATGAGGGGCTAAATTTCGGGTTTATAGCCAACCCAAGCGCCATCCCCACGATTTTTGTGGGTGCCCAGCAGCTTGACCTGATTGGCATTGTTGTGATTGCGCTTGTGCCGCTGACGGTGCTGTTTACCGGGCTAATCGTGTGGTATCGGAGGACGTTCGCGTGAAAAACCGCCGCACAACCATCATCCTGGGCATCGTATTCGCCGTGTTGCTCATCGTCGTGGTGCTGCAAAGCACGGGCTTCAACCCGCAGCAGCTTACCGCGCTTGTTTCCCGGCAAGCGACCCCCACCGCAGACCCTTTCGGCGGCCTGCCCCGCGTGCTGACCGACTTCACCGTGCTGGATATTCAGGCCATTCGCCTTGGCAGTCCCAACACAGGGGACACGCTCTTGATCTCGCGCACAGAGCAGGGCACCTGGGTCGCACCAGAGCGCGACGGGCAACTTGACGCTGAAACCGCAACGCTCATCGCCCGCACCATGGTGCTGCTGCCCTACTCCGACGCCTTCCCTATGCCGCCGGAGGAAGAACTTGCACAATTTGGCTTCGTAGGGCAGAATCCCCGCGCTGTAACGGTAGAAATCCTACTCGTGGACGGCACAACCCATGCCCTGTTCTTTGGCGGCCTAACGCCCATGGAAGACGGGTTCTACACTGTGGTAGACGGACGCGACACGATTTACCTGGTAGAACCGCGTGCAGTTGAGTTCCTACGCTTACAGTTAAGGAATCCGCCAGTCAACTTGACAATCGAATAACTGCGCGATACGCTATTGTATACGCTGACGAAGCGTGGTATGGTGCTAAGCTCCGTACTACGTAAGAAACATTACCCTAAATTCGTCAAAGCATCATGATAATAGGGATCAGTCGCGCCTTGCTAAAGCAACCTAGCAGGGCTTCACTGTATAACAACACGGACTTTGCAAAACGCACATGACAAACGAAGCAGTACCTACGATCAACCGAGACGAAATTTATAACAGCCTGCTCCAACGCGCACGCAAAAATGACGTGCTGACCTACGACGACATCCTTGAGCAGGTGCCGAACGCTGAGAAGAACGTCGCGTTAATTGATGAGCTGCTGGAACGCCTCCAGGAAGCCAACATCGAAGTCGTCGCCAGCTTGGAAGACGGTGATGACGACGACAATGATGCGATCAACACCAGCGACAACGACGATGACGAGTCCATCAGTGGCGACATTGACAGCGTCGCTGAGGACATTGCCGATGATGACGTATCGGACAACCGCACCTGGCGCGATGAAGACCTGAGCGCCGACGCCGGTTACCAACAAGCGCTCGAAACCGACGACGTGGTGGGCCTCTACCTGAAAGAAGCAGGCCGCGTGCCGCTGTTGACCGCTTCTGAAGAGGTTGACCTGGCCAAGCGCATGGAAAAGGCCGAAATCGCTATCCAGCATCTTGAAATGTACGGCGACGACCTACCGATGGACGACGTGTACGCCCTCAAGGAAGTTATTATTGACGGTGAACTGGCCCAGGAACACCTGATTCGTGCCAATGCACGCCTCGTGATTAGCGTGGCCAAGAAGTACATCGGGCGTGGCGTGCCATTCCTAGACTTGATCCAGGAGGGCAACATCGGCTTGATTCGCGCAACGAACAAGTTTGAGTACCAGCGCGGGCACAAGTTCAGTACCTACGCCACCTGGTGGATTCGTCAGGCAGTGAGCCGGGCTGTGGCTGACCAGGGCCGCACGATTCGCGTACCCGTCCACATGGGCGACCAGCTTAACCGCATGCGGCGCGTACAGTTGCGCTTGCTCCAGGAGTTGGGCCGTGAGCCGACCATCGCTGAGATGGCCGAGGGCATGGAAACCACCCCGGATAAGGTGGAAAACCTGCTGGAAATCGCCCGCCGCCCGGTCAGCCTGGAAACGCCGATTGACGACGAGGGCGACAGCACCTTCGGTGACTTTGTGGAAGACGCCAACAGCCCCGCCCCGGCGGACGAAGTGGCTTCCACGCTGTTGCAGGAACAGCTTGAAAACGCGCTCGACCGCCTGCCTGCGCGTGAGGCTCAGATTTTGCGCCTGCGCTATGGCCTGGAAGACGGGCGTGTGTACACGCTTGAAGAAGTTGGCCAAACCATCGGCGTCACCCGTGAGCGTGTGCGTCAGTTGGAAGCCCAGGCCCTCAACCGTCTGCGCCAGTCGTCCGCGCATGTGATTCTGCGAGACTACCTCTTCGAGGAGTAAACCGTGCAGGCGAAACGCTCGCGCGGGCCAATTGTATGGCCCCTGCTGATTACGATCATTGGGGTCATCCTCCTACTCGACAACTTCCTTTTACTGGGGTCGTTCAACGTCACTGTGCTGTGGCCACTGCTGCTGGTGGTAGCAGGTGCTGTGATTTTGTTGCGCGGCGACTTTGTGCTAGATGACAGCGAACGCACCTTTGGCATTACACGCGGCAGTGTCGAATCGGCCCAGCTAGAGGTGAACGCGGGCGATATTGACGTGCGCGTCACCGATACCACCCGCGATGGCCGCCTGATTGCGGGCACCTTTGCTGGCGACGCCCGCCCCCACCTCATCGTTGATGAAATTTACGCCCATCTGCGACTCGACCGGGCGGCCACACCCTGGCTGTCCTTCAATAACTGGACGCTCGGTTTGGCTCGTGACCTGCCCTGGCAGGTGTTGTTTAGTAGTAGTGTCGGCGCGCTTGACCTTGACCTGTCCGAAGTCATCATCGAAGGCGGCATTCTGGCAACAGGCATCGGAGACATCCGCGTGACCACGCCAAAAGAGACACTCTCACCGCTGAATATCCAATCGGCAATGGGCAACATCGTCTTGCTAACACCGCTTGGCGTGAAGTCCCGCGTGCGGGTGAGCGGCCCACGCACGTTTGGCATCCACATGGACAGACGCCGCTACACGCTGGTGGAAACCGGCCTGTATGTGAGCTTAGACACCGACCCTGACGCCCCGCTGATCGACATTCGCATCAGTGGCACCTTTGGCGACGCCTACCTGACCTAACCCATGACCGACAAACGCCGCTTCAAAATCCGCGACGCTGTGCCGCAGGATGTGTCGGGTTGCCTGCAACTCGACCACAACTACGAAACCGAGATCGTTTGGCAAGTTCACCTGCGTGAAGATGTCGGGGAGCGCACCATCACCTTTCGTGAAACGCGGCTGCCCCGCCTGATGGACGTGACCTATCCCAAAAACGAGGCCCGCCTGAAGCAAGCTCTCAGTCCCACACAGTGCTTTCTCGTTGCAACCGATCAGTCCAATACGGCATTGGGATACCTCGTCATGCTGGCAGATAGCACCCACGGCAAGGCCAGCATTCGTGATGTCGTCGTCACGTCAGATTATCGGCGGCGGGGGTTGGGCCTGCGCCTGATGACCATCGCCCAACATTGGGCACGGGAACACGGCCTCAACCGCATCACCGCGATTACGCAAACAAAGAACCATCCGGGGATTGGCTTGTGCCAGCGTGCAGGCTTCATCTTTTGCGGCTACAACGATCAATACTTCACAAATCAGGATATTGCCGTATTCTTCTGCCTATCCCTCCGTTGAAAGGTTTGACCCGGCTGTTATGGTTTCCGCTGCGCTCACACTGAGCAACGAAATCCTCACATCTGCTATTGTAATCGTTGCGTTTTCAATGCTGCTGTATAACCTATGGCGCAACTCCCGTGACCGGGTAACGCGCACATCGGGCGTTGTGCTGATGTGCGTCACCATCGCTTATGCCGTAGATGCCTACATCTCGTTAAACCCCAGCCTGCAAAGCTATGAAACGGGCCTGCGCCTGCAATGGATCGGCTTAGCGGTGCTACCGGCGGCCCTGTTCCACCTTTCCGATGCGCTGCTGGCCACTACGGGCCTGCCGTCGCGTGGACGCCGCCGCTTAGGAATTCGCATTCTGTACATCGTGGGCGCGGTGTTTTTGGCAATGGCTGCCTTTAGCGACCTGCTCATTGAAATCGTGCCGCTGCCCCAATTCAACGACACCGTCGCCAGTATGCGGGCTGGCCCGCTGTTCCCGGTCTATGTAGCCTACTACCTCTCTGCCACAGGCCTCGCCCTGAACAACGTCAACCGTGCCCGCAAACGCTGCATCACCCGCTCCACGCGGCGGCGCATGGCGTACTTGCAATTTGCTTTGGTGACGCCTGCTGTTGGCATCTTTCCGTATTCGGTTTTACTGGGCGCGGGCGGCGAATTCACCCTGCCCGCCTTGATCCTGGTGAACATTGCCAACGCCGTCATCATCTTGATGCTCGTGTTCCTGTCGTATCCGCTGTCGTTTTTTGGCTCCCGCGTGCCAGACCGCGTCGTGAAGTCTGAGTTGTTGAGCATGTTTTTGCGCGGGCCGTCCACCGGACTGTTGGTGCTAGCTACTATTGTTTTACTGTCGCAAACATCGCGCTTTTTCGGCATGGCCAGCGACCGCTTTGTGCCGTTTGCAGTCGTCGCGGTCGTGCTGATGTGGCAGTGGGCCGTCGCCATTGCCAAGCCCTCCCTGGAATCCGTGCTGATCTACGGCGACGAGGACAGCGACCAACTCAACAAACTGCGCGACCTGAGCGATAGGCTCATGTCCCGGTCAGACCTGGTGCAGTTGATGAACGGCACCTTGCGCGCCCTGTGTGACTACCTGCAAGTTAGTACAGCCTTTGTCGCCTCGCTCGACCAGACAAAGGTTGACGTGGTGGAAGCGATTGGGCCGAGCATCCCCTCATCAACCATGATTGCAGAAAAGCGCGACGACATCGTCAATATGCTCACGTACATCACCATTATTGACACCGTCCCGGTGCGCGAGTGGCACGGCTACTGGATAGCGCCGCTGTTTAGCCGTCGCCTAACCCGCGACGACGGCCAGCCCACACTCATTGGCATCTTGGGCATTCAGGCACGGGCGCAAGCCGTCAACCTGACCGACGATGAGCAAAAGCGCCTGACGACATTCGTGCGCCGCATTGAGCAAACGCTGGATGACCTGTCGCTACAGGGTGAAATCTACGCTGCGCTGGAAGGGCTGCTGCCCCAGGTTGCCATGACCCGCGCCCGCGCCGCCGAAATGGACTACTTGCCGGGACGCAGCGTCAACGGGCTGTCTCAACCGCCCACACTGCCAGATCATGACCAACTTGTGGAGCAGGTCAAAGCAGCGCTGCGCCACTACTGGGGCGGGCCGGGACTCAGCCGCAGCCGCCTGCTTGAACTGCAAGTGGTGCGCGACTGCATGGCTCAAAATGACAACCCCGCTCAGGCTCTGCGTTCAGTATTGCAAGAGGCTATCGACAGCCAGCGCCCCGACGGTGAGCGCAAATCGACTGACCCTGAATGGACGCTGTACAACATCCTGGAGCTGCGCTTTGTAAAAGGCCACAAGGTCACGGACGTGGCAAATCGACTGGCGATTGCCGAGGCCACGCTCTACCGCCGCCAGCGTGATGCCATTGAAGCCGTTGCCAACGCCATTGAGCGCATGGAACGCGACCGCTTCGAGCAAACCGGATGAGCCGCATGTGGACAACCGGGCGCGGTCAGTTCGGGCTGCTGATGCTGCTGGCAGCGACCGGACTGCTCGTCATCATGTGGCGCTACACCGCAGCCCCGCCCATCACCACAACCGATGCTCACGAAGGAGCACAGGTATTCTTCAGTGCGGCTCACCCGGCTGTCTTCTGGAATGATGGCTGCGTCAATCTGGAATGGCGGCTGTCTGGCATCAGTGAAGTCTATATCAATGAAGCTGCCACTGTCGGTGAACAGGTTGAGGCGTGGTGCCTGCCCCCACCCGAAAGCTATCGCGGCTTCTACCGCGACCCAGCCCCGGCTGAACTGCGCGTGCGCTTCACCACCGGGGAAATCCGTCGCTACACACTGCGCATCCATGTGATGCAGCCTTTCATCGCGCGGATTGTGGTGCCGCTTGTTCTGGTTGGGCTGGTGGCAATCGGCTCGTTGTACCTGCCACAGCGCATCACAGACCAGATTGCGCGTCCGCGCCCGCTGCCGAACAGCATAACGACATGGCTGGCCCGTCACTGGCGGCGCTGGACGGTGGCCGGGTTGCTGGTCGCTTCGGTATTGATGACCGCCTACACGACTTACCACCTCACGCTTGCACCAGCATATGTTTACACAACCAGCAGCGGTGACGCCCAACTCACCGTTACGATTGATCCGCCAGTGGTGCTGCGGGGTGGCGACTGCACCGCGCTATCATGGACGGGTGAGGGCATTGCCGTGCTACGCCTGGACGACGCCACTGTACCCGTGACGGGGGATACACAGTGGTGCCTTCCGCCCCGCGCTAGCAGCAGCATCCCACAGTTTGAAATCGAAACCGCCCTCGGAGAAACCCACCGCCGGACGGTCTATATTGCTGCGATGCTGCCTGTTATCGGGTACACCGTGCTGCCGCTGCTTATCGGCGCGGGCGCACTCATGCTTATTCAGCAGCGCTGGCACCCCGCCCCAAACCGCTTTCGCCCGTTGTTAACGCCGTTCATCCACAACGGTCAACTTGATGTGCTGCTGCTGGCGATCTTCATTGCGGTCAACGGGCTGGTCGTTAGCAACGTCTTTCGCCACAACGCTGGCCTCGCCCACGACGGCGAAGACCACTTCCGCTACAGCCTCATCCTATCCGAGGGTCGCCTACCTACACCGGAAGAAACCAATCAGTTTTTTGCGCCGCCGCTGGCCTATGTGCTGCCATCCCTGGTACACCGCGCCGCCACCACCGCCGGAATGCCCCCCTGCACCGACTACACGGATGTCCCGTTGACCTGCCGCCTGGTTGCCAAAACCGGGCAAGCGCAGAACATCATCGCAGCCATCGGCATCACGTACTTGCTGCTGCTCATCTGCCGACAGGTGCGCCCGCAAGACCATCTGCTGCACCTGCACACCCTGCTAATTCTGGGCACCTTGCCGGTCTTTCAGCGCTCAATGGTCTACCAGCGCGGGGAGCCGTTCGTTGCGCTGTTCACCCTGCTGGTGATACACAGACTGCTGATGATGCTCCCGCCCCAACGCAAACCCACCGCCGCCGATGCCTGGATTTTGGGGTTGGGGTTGGGGTTGCTGGCGCTCAGCCGTCAGTGGGGGGTGTTCGCTGGCCTGGGCATTGGCTTATGGGCGCTGATTGTCGTTCTACAGCGCGGGCGGGCGGGCCTCCCGCTTTTGCGGACGGGCGTTGTGGGCCTGGTGATTGCCGCGATCAGTGGCGGCTGGTTTTACCTGCTCACCCAGTGGCGCAACGGCTCGGTCACGGCCTTTAACCGCGAAGCGGAACTCGAACAGAGCATGAACTTCTTTGCGCTCAAGCCGTTGGAGTTCTACATTGGTTTAGGCAGCGGCACCCTGTTTGAGATGCCCTTTCGCGCCAGCCGCATCGCACAGGTGCTGCCCATTTTTTATACGGAAATGTGGGGCGACTACTGGGGGGTGTTTTACCTGCCCGCCGCCGATTTTTCCGTGTGGACGGCAACCCCACCCCTACAACCCATCCAATATATGAGCCGCGTTAATGTGGCATCTTTGCTGCCGACAGCGGTTTTGCTGTTGGGAATGGCCTTTGGGGTGGTGTATCTTTATGAGGGGTTGCGTGGTCGCCAGAAGGATACCAAAGCGTTGGCGTTGTTTTTGCTGAGTTGTGTTATCCTCGTTTCACTGATTGGTTATGGGTGGTTTCTCATCAAATACCCACATAGTGTGGGCGATACCATCAAGGCCATGTATGTGTTGCAAATATTCCCAGCTATTGCTGTGCTTGCCGCCACCGCACTTATCCATCTGCGTAAGTGGAATGGCTGGGTCTATACGGGCGTTATCAGCTTTTATGCGCTTGTCATCCTTCACAACATACCTATGTTAGTTACCCACTATACAGGTGCTGCTCCCTGACTCATGCACAATTGTGACACCTATCTTTGTCACAGACGCCGTGTTATCCTCATCTCACGCTCATATATGGGCATAATTGGCTAAGTAAATTATGAAGCTGCGCTGAGGGCGCTCAGCTTTGTTGATTTTTACAAGACAGTTTTTTATGCTGTTGATTGGGGATGCAGCTTTTTGCTTTCATCACACTTCGCAAAGGTTTCAGTGTGTTACGAAGCGCCAATAGAAAGCTGCGGTTTAGTGGTAAACTGTATACGTTAAGAGGGAATACTTTATGGAAACGGAATGGCAGTCCTCACACCAACCGCCACCGCTAGAGGAAGGCTATTGGGATGCCCTGCTGCGCGAAGGGGAACACGCGGAGCCGGTCAACGGGCAACCCAATGGATACGGTCTATTTGCGGCGGCTAAGGCCAACCGCGAGATCGCTTTTGGCAACTTCAGCATTCAGGACGTTCAGGTAAGGCCAGCCCACCTTGAACGTGACTGGCGTGATATTGAAACCATTATGAACGACGACGAGACGATTGAGCTGCTGGTTAGCGGCTATAACCGGGGCGGCCTACTTGTAGAGTGGCGCAGCCTGCGTGGGTTCGTCCCAGCCAGCCAACTGGTTGATTTTCCAACGCACATGGGGCCAAACACCCGCCGCGACCTGCTCATGGAACAGGTCGGCACCACGCTAAGCCTGCGCGTCATCGAACTTGACCGCGACCAAAACCGGCTCGTCCTGTCAGAACGGGCCGCGCAAGTACAACCCGGTGAACGAGCAAACATCCTGGAGCAGTTGGGGACGGGCGATATTATCGAGGGCGAGGTCACCAACATCTGCGACTTCGGTGCCTTTGTTGACTTAGGCGGCCTCGAAGGGCTAATTCACATCAGTGAGCTAAGCTGGGGGCGTGTTGGCCATCCCGGCGATGTTTTGGAGCGCGGGCAGATTGTTCGCGTCCATGTGTTAGACACAGACAAAGACGCGGGGCGCGTCGCCCTCAGCCTGAAGCGCCTCTATCCTGACCCATGGCGTACAGTCGAAGACCGCTACACCATCGGCGATGTGATTGAGGTTAACGTGACCAATGTGGTGGACTTTGGCGCATTTGCCTGCATAGAAGACGGACTCGAAGGCTTAATTCACATCTCGGAGCTTTCCGACGAACCGTTCCAGCATCCGCAAAACGTCATTCAGGAGGGGCAGGTTGTACACGCCCGCATCCTCAGTATAGACAGCCGATCACGCCGCCTCGGTTTGAGCATCCGGCAGTTACAAGACCTTGACGAAGCGTAAAACCCCACACGTTTGCGTCAGCCATTAAAGCCAGGCACAGCAGCTTGGCTTTTTTGTTATCCCATGCACGCTGCAATGTACGCTATAATGAAACGTAGGCGTAACATAAACGTTAGACGTATGTTGAGGCAGTTGTGGTAGATCAGCAAAATCCAAGCCTACAGGGGCAAGATGGGGACAACCCCAATCCAGAGGAAGACTACCCCATTGACCCCGAATTTTGGGACAACCTATTAGACCTGTTTCCATCATGGGGCGACGAAATCATCGCCCTGCTGCTGATTCTATTTGGCATCCTGTCGTTCCTGTCCATTTTCAACGTCTTTGGGGAATCGCCCATCCCCACGGCATGGGCCACCACCCTTACCACCCTGTTCGGCCACGGCAGCATGATCGTTTCTGGCGGCATTTTGCTGTTGGGCATTGTTATTGTGCTGGTCAACATTGGCGTGGGCATTACCTTCCCCACACGCCGCATCATCGCGCTGGAGGCTGTGTTCATCGCCTCGGTTGCCCTGCTGCACCTGGTGCAGTCACAGGGGCTTGTTAGCGAGATGCGCCCGCTAGCGCGGGCTGGGCGCGGCGGTGGGCTGGTCGGTTGGGCGTTGAGCTACCCGCCCACCCAACTGATTAGCTACACATCGACCGTGGCGTTTTACAGCGTGATACTTATTGTGGGCATTGGCGTGACGTTGGGCATCCGCCGGGAACAAATCAAGCGAGCCGTGCTTTTCATTCAAAACCGCTTCGACGCCGCTGCGGCTCAACTGGCATACAGCCCAAAGGAGCGGCGCAAGCGCCGTTCCGCCCAACGGCAGCGCCGTGACGAGGCCGCACGCCTGCGGGCACTGCAACTGGAATCGCCCAATTTGGTGCTGCGCTCCCCCATCATGCGCATCCGCCCAGACATGGATCGCATTCCGCCATCTATGCGCCCCGGCGCAGACGTCGCCCCGGTTGAACCCGAAGTGGATGAACTCATTGAGCATCCGCTGTTTACGGGAGAAGCCCGTCACGAAATCTATGACATTATCGGTGAAGTGGTTGAAGACGACGACGAACAAAAAGCCACCCCATCCAGCAAGAGCAGTTCAAAGAAGAAGTCCAAAAAGAGCGACAAAGCCGCCGAAAAGAAGGTCAAGCGTCCCGATGGCCGTGTGAAGCGGTACTTCTCACTGGGCGACATGGACGAGGCCAAAAAGGTCGGCAAGCGCGACGAGGCATGGCCTGACCTTGACCTGCTGCTAGACATCCCGCTGAATCGGCCAGAAGAAGTCGAGATCAATACCAAAGTTGTCCTCATCGAAAACACGCTGCTCGAATTCGACATCGACATTGACGTGCAAGATGTGAAGGTTGGCCCAACCGTCACCCAATACCTCGTTAAGCCGTTCCGTGCAGACGAAAGCGACCGCACCAAGCGCACGCGCATTAGCAAGATCGCCTCTTATCAAAACGACCTTGCGCTGGCCCTGTCTGCCAAGCGGCTGCGCATTGAAGCGCCCGTGCCCGGTACCAGTTTCGTCGGCATTGAAGTACCCAATAACGATCCCAGTACCGTGTCACTGCGCTCGGTGTACGAAAGCGAAGTCTTCCAGGCCAAGCTCGAAAAGTCCAAAACACCGCTGCTCATTCCCCTGGGCCGTGACGTGGCGGGCGACCCCTTCCCGGTTGATTTGGCCTCGCTGCCGCACACGCTTGTGGCAGGTACAACGGGTTCGGGTAAGTCTGTAGCGCTGGCGGCCATCACAACCGCGCTGCTGCTCAACAACACCCCCGATGACCTACGCTTTGTCATGCTAGACCCGAAGATGGTGGAACTCTCCCGCTTTAACGGCTTGCCTCACCTGATGGGGCCAGTCGAAACCGACACCGAACGCATCATGGGCGTGCTGCGCTGGTGTACTCGCGAGATGGACAACCGCTACCAACTGCTGGAAAAAGAAAGCGCCCGCAACATCGCCATCTACAACGACAAGATGGCCAAGCGGAAAGACGGCGAAAAGCTGCCCTACATCGTCATCCTGATTGATGAAGTGGGCGACCTGATGATGAGCAATCCCGACGAAACCGAACACAACCTCACCCGTCTGGCGCAGATGGCGCGTGCTGTGGGGATGCACATGGTCGTGGCAACACAGCGCCCCTCCGTAGATGTGCTCACCGGCTTGATTAAGGCCAACTTCCCTGGACGTATCGCCTTCTCCGTGGCGAGTGGTGTCGACAGCCGCGTCATCTTGGACAGCATTGGCGCGGAAGCCCTGCTCGGTAAGGGTGACATGCTGTTCCTTTCCAACGATGCTGCCGGGCCAAAGCGTTTGCAGGGCTGCTTCGTTAGCGACGACGAGGTGCGCCGCATCGTGGACTACTGGAAGGGCTGGGCACGTGACCTACGCCTCAAGGGTGAAGGCCTGGACGAAATCCGGCGCGTGCCCTGGGAAAAGACGCTGTCCAAACTGGAATTGCTTTCCGAAACCGACGAACTACTCGAAGATGCACTCAAGGCGGTCATTCAATCGCAAACGGCCTCCACGGCCATGCTGCAAAAGCACCTCAATGTCGGCTTCCCGCGTGCCTCACGCATCATGGACTTGCTGCACGAACTCGGTGCGATTGGCCCGCCGCAGCCCGGCGGCAAGATGCGCAAGGTACTCATCTCGTCTTACCGCAAAGACCCGATGAAAGAACTCATTGATGAGCGCCGCCGTCAGGAGCGCGAACGTCAACGCGCCGAGGAGCGGGCGGCCAAAGCCGCAGCAGAGGCAACAGCGGGCGTCAAGGAGAAGCAGCCAGAGCCGGAACAGCAAGCCCTTTCCCTCATCGTGCCAGACCAACCCGCACCGCCGACGGTCAAAGTCGAAGAATCCGCTAAGTCCAAGTCTGCGCTGCCATCGGGTGCTACCACCAAGAAGAGCGAAACGGTGGAGGCAGAAATCATTGAGGAAGACGATACAGATGGCGCTGACGATGATGTCATCGAAGCGGAAGTTGAAGTCATTGACGACGGTGCGGATGATATCAGTGCAGACAAGTCGGATTCGGCGGAAGCAGAAGACGCTGAAGCAACTGAGGCCGATGAACCCATTCCTGAGCCAGAAGCCAGCGCTGAGGATGTCGAAGCAGAAGCCTCTGCTGCGGACGAGGTGCTATCCGACGACAGCGAAGAGGGCGCTGACGAACTTGAATACGTCGATGATGACGACGAGGAGTGGACTGAGGACGACGAAGAATGGGTCGAGGACGATGAGGATTTTATCGACCCCGACGAGGATGACCGCCTACTCTAAAGCAGGGTCATCTGTTGGGCACCGCCGTCCACGGGGACGATATTCTCAGGGGAGTCGTTTTCCGGCTTGTTGACCGCCTTGGTCACCGGGTAAAACTCCATCCGCTCGGACGGGTATGGCTTGAGTAGGGCGCGCCGTTCGCGCTCGTCGTCGCTCTGTAGCCACGCTGCGTAGTTCTCCCGGTCAATGATGACGGGCATCCGGTGATGAATCGGCTTGGTGACCTCGTTCGAGTCCGTCGTCAGAATCGTGCAGCTATGCACATCCTCACCGGACGGCGCACGCCACACCTCCCACAAACCCGCAAACGCAAACAACTCGTGCTCATCCAAAAAGATGTACATCGGCGTTTTGTGCTTGCTGTTGGGTGTGGCCTGCCACTCGTAGTAGCCATCTGCCGGGATCAAACACCGCCGCGACCGCATCGCATCGCGAAAGGACGGCTTTTCGTGGGCCGTTTCTGAGCGGGCGTTGATGAGCTTGTTCGCAATCGCCGCGTCTTTCGACCACAACGGAATCAATCCCCACTGAAACTGGTTTAGCACATCCGGCTGCTGATTTGTCACAACGCTCACGGGCTGTGAGGGGGCGATGTTATAACGCGCCTGATGCACTGGCGCATCTT
>CAWUJQ010000026.1:0-24601 GCA_963922445.1 uncultured bacterium | reverse complement strand
CGTCGTCCGCCGCTGTGTTGGTGCTCAATGATAGTGCATTTGCTGCCCGATTATCGGTTGGGGTGTACGCGAGGGCTGCTGTGAACGCGGCTTGCGCTTCTGTGGTGCGACCGCGTGCCGCAAGTTGCTCTCCATAGTCTGTGTAGGCTTCGTACAGGGCTTCGTCTGTGTTCAGGTTGGCACAAGTTTCATCAGCCTGATGCAGCGTTTCTAGGATGTCGATGCGATTGGGGGGTGTTTCAGCATCGTTTAGACGGTCGCACAGGTCATTAACGTTCGGCGTATCGCTTGTGGGGATAGCAGTGGCGGCGCGCAGGTTTGGCTGTGTGGTAGGGGGTGGCACGGCCTGCGAGGTACAGGCGACCAGCAAAAAAATATATACGTAAAGGTGTAACCTCATTGGACAGATTGGGTCATGCTGACGGAAACGCCCTGCCGCTCTACTGGCAACACCCACGATTGAGCCTTCACGCCAGCCGCCTCGAAAGCGCTACACATGGCGTTGGCAATAGCGTGATGCTTATCAGCAGCGAAGGCGACGAGCGCAGGTCCGTGCCCGCTGATGCTCACTGCATTGGCACCCGCATGTTTGGCCGTAGCAACCGCTTCGTCGTAGCCTTTAATCTGCTTAGACAGATGCGGCGTGGCGACTCGGTCTTCAACCAGGGCACCGATTGTCGTCATGTCCAGCCGTTGGAAGGCATCTACCAGCAGCGGAACCCGGCTCAAGTTGTGGACGGCATCTTGGTACTTCACGGTTTTGGGGAGCGCTTGCGTTACCTTGCGGTCGAATGATTTTATGTGTGGCAGGACGATAACCACACGCATCTGTACGGGCGCGAGGCTCAGGTGCGTCAGTTCACCCTGGTGGAGTACCCCAGTTGCCAAACCGCCCAACATGGATGCACTGACGGCGTCGCCCGCGCCAACAGCCTGAGCCGCTAATTGCAATAACATCGGGCGTGGCAGGCGGGCATCAATCAGGTTATTGGCTCCCAGCACCCCGGCTACGGCAAAGGCAGCGTTTGCCCCCAGGCCGTTGTGAATCGGAATGTTGTTGTGAATGCGAATGTGAAAGCCTGTCGGGGCACGTTCCATCTGCTGGAAGACGCGCATAGCTGCGATTGCAGCGGGATGGTCAAGGCTGTCGTATAGGTCAGCATCTACGCCAGCGCATTCCATTGTGAACTGGTCGTCGTTGCGTTGGCGGAACTCTAGCGAGGCATGAAGCTGAACCGCTAGGGCGATTCCACCCAGGCTAGGGCCAATATTGGTGATGGTTGCGGGTACCTTCAGGCGGATGCGCTGCACGGCGACGTGGCCCTACTGTTTTTGGGCGGTGGGCATAACAAACGTGAACGTGCTGCCCTCGCCCAGTGTGCTGGCTGCCCATATATCACCGCCATGCCGCTCGATAATTGTCTTGGCGGTGGTCAAACCCAGCCCGCCACCTGGAATCTCGCGCACATATTCATCGCGGGAACGGTACATGCGGTCAAATACGAGGTCAAGTTCGTCGTCTGCAATGCCGATGCCGCGATCTGCAACACTGCAAAACACTTCTTGCTCGTCGCTCCATGCATGAATAACGACGGGTTGTTCCTCCTGCGAGTAGATCACAGCATTGTGTAGCAAGTTATAAATCACAATTTTCAGGCGCTCTGGGTCGCCCATGACCATTGGCATAGGGTTTTGCACAGACGTAGCGATGGTGACCTTGTGGCCCTGGGCAATGAATGACAATTCACGAGTGGCACTGTCGATGATGTCGCTCATTTGCACGGGACGGTGCGCCAGGGGCATTCCGGCTTCAATCCAGGCCAGGTCGACCAAGGGCTTGGCCATATCGTGTATCTTGGATGACGTTTGACGAATGCGGGTGAGGAACTTTTGCTGCTGGGGCGATAACTCGCCAAACTTGCCGATGAGTTCGGCAAAGCCACTGATGGCCGACAGCGGATTCCGCAGATCATGCGCAATGCTGTGCGAGAGTGACTCCCGGCGGCTGTCTAATTCACGTTTTTCGGTGATGTCCTGGATGATGACGAGGCGGCGGTTATCGTCTGTAATCAAGCAGATGCCCAGGCCAAAGCGCCGCCGGGGTAACCGTACCTGCGCGGTGTACTCGCTGTCTCGCGTAAAAAGCGATTTGATGCCAGGGTCGCTATAAAAAACATCCTTGGCGAGTTTATGGCGCACCTCATCGACTGTGACGGCCAGCATTGCGGCTGCGGCTGGGTTAATACGCTGCACAATGCCAGCTTCGTCCACAAGGATGATGCCGTCGGAGGTGGTGCGGAAGATATGTTCATGGACTTGCGTTGTGGCTTGATCCAACATGGTTGGCCCTACTCTACGGGCTGATCTTCGTTAACTCAGTACGAGGGAAGCGGTTTCATGCTCTAAATTTTAACCGCAGACCGACTCTTCCCTCTGGTGTAGCTCGTTTGCCTATTGGCCAGGATTATACTTCAAACTGGGTCTCGATAACACAAATCTAGCAGCCAAGTTGCCAGGTGCCACTTTCCTCGATAAAGCAAAACGCTTCATTTTCCAGGCTGAGGACTTCATGCCTGCCTGGGCCGCTCACAAATTGCCCATCGCGGACTATGCCACCGGGTTTGTATTCGTACTTGTTGGTGTAGCCGAACTCTGGCGTAATGGCCCATCCCAGGGCGTCACGTACCTCTGGATTTTCTCGCCACAGCTTCCCAAAGCCGCGTTCTGGCTGAATCTTTCCCTCTGGTGCGTTTATAGTGGGGTCGGTTTCCAGGTCTTGCCCTTCCACGAATGTATCTTCAAAGCGCAGCCAAACGCCGTTGCCATTGCCCGTGACCTCCATCACCCAAATTTCCCCCACGGGTTGCAGCCAGAACATGCGCCCATTCTCAAAAACCTGCTCAGCCACCTGGATTTGAGCAACGGTGTCTGTTGGAAAGACGTTGGGTGTCGCATTTGCGCCAGCAGCAGGGGCGCTGGTTTGCAGGGCAGCCGTTGGGACGAAGGTGTTTGTAGGAACAGCGGTGGGTGGCGCGTCAGTAGGGGCTGGTGTGACGGATGGAGCTGCCGTCCGAATCTCAGCTTCAATGGACGTGGGGGTGGCCACAACATAGACGATACGCGGGCCGCAGGCTGCTGTTCCGAAAGCGGTGAGGCTGGCAAAGAGCAAAATCAGTGGACGCATTGCGCTGGTAGTCCTAGCATTTAGGCATTTTTCTAAATCACATGTCATTCTAACAGTTGTGCGGCACGTTACCAATTACCGGGCAATGTAACGTTGATTCTATTCGATGGCGTGGCCATAATCGTGAAAAATCATGAAAGATGCAAACCACTAATGAACCCAACGCCGACAGTCAAACCCACTAAAATCGACCTCAACCGGGCAGAAGGCTACATGGAAATCGCCTGGAATGACGGTGCTTTGTGCCGCTATCCGCTTACGGGCCTGCGGGAAGCCTGCCCCTGTGTAGAATGCCGGGGTGGGCACGAGTTTATGGGCAGCGAACACGACCCAGAAAATATCCTCACGTTAGAACTCAAGCCGATGCGCTCCTACAAACTGGAGGCGATTGGCCGGGTGGGCAACTATGCCATTCAGTTGGCATGGGATGACGGCCATGATACCGGCATCTACTCGTGGGGCTACTTGCGCAGCCTGTGCCTACCCGATGAGGAAGACGAAACCGACTAAAAGTCGCTGCGCCCGCGCATCAGGTCATCAATAACGGTCACCACTTCATCTGCGGCCATGTCGCACGTTTCGGGCACGTTGCTCTCACGGGTGGCCGTCATTGGCGCATTGGGATTGAAATAGTTATACACCGTCAGCGAAATGTCCTCAATCAGCGGGAATGAGTCCTCGAAGTTGAGCCAAGTTGGATTATGCAAGACGACAACAAGAACGTAGTCACCCCCTGGCGTTGTGATAACACCCGCATCGCCGTGGGTATCGTCTATCCAGCCATGCTTGTGGGCTACAGCGACGTTTTCAGGGACACCTACTTCGATTAGCGCGCCAATTTTGTTGCCGCGCATCAAGTAAAGCATCTGCTGACACTCACGCTGGTCAAACGCCCCGCCGAAGGCAGCCACCAGTGGCCCGGTGCCGTCCACTGCACATTGGTAAATGCTATAGAGCATCCAGCCCATTTCGCCCACCGTCATCTGATTAAATGGATCCGGGTTGGTGCGCGTTTGGTCGGCAGGGCTGCCGGGTGCGCTAACTGGCTGAGGGGTGATGTTAGGGTCAATCAAAAACGGGGCGACCATGAACGTCTCGCGTAGGCCCAGGTCACGCAGCATGTTGGTGACGGTCGTTGCGCCGCTGTAAGGGTCACCGCCGATGTATGCCAGAATTCGATTGGATGATGTGTTCTCGCTGCAAATCATCATGCTGGCCAAATTGCGGGCCTCTTCGCCGTCAGGCAGGCGGTCAAGCGAGTAGAACATTCCGCTCAAGATGCTAATCTTGCTCAGGCTCATGCCGCTGTACGCAATGTCATCGCCAAACGCAATGGCTTCACCCGTTTGCAAATCCATCAGGAACAGGCTGCCCAGGCGGCTCGTTTCTGGCTCGAAGCCCTGGTCGAGCAGCTTGGCCCACAGGTCGTCGCCCAAAGCAGCAAATTCTGGGCTGAGGGGGGCGCTGGTGAAATTGGGCAAGCCGCTTGCCATTTGCACCGCATTCGGTGTGGGAGTGAGCGTGGGTAGGTCGAAATTTAGGCGGGACACGGACGGTAGCGAGTAGATGTCGCCCTGCACGTCGATCAAATCCAGGGCTAGCCAGCCAAACCCGCCAGATACAGCCTCGTAGCGGATTTGCACCCATGGCACCTGCGTGTGGTACGCCGTTACCTCAAAGATGTCGCCCTGACGGGCGACGCCAATGCGCGGATAGTCAACACCTGGGCCGTAGCGCACGTTCACCTCACCCGTGACCGTCCCTAATACCCCGGTCAGGACGGTGGCCGTGGGCGGTGCTTCAGTGGCAATGGCTGATAGCGCCACGCCGGACAGCTCGAACTGGGTGGGCGTGGCAATGGGGGCTTCGGAGACGGTTGGTGCGTCAACTTGGACTGTAGGTGTAGATAGGCTGGGCGCTGGGTCACCATTCAGCGTTACCGCAGAAAATGGCACCGTGTTCAAATCCCCTGAAATCGACACAACGTCTTGGAACACCCACCCCAACGGCGCGCCCGTTGCCGGGTCGCCTAGCAGCACCCAGGGGAAGAACTCGCTGCGGCCAACCACTGGGTACCGTGTGCCCGCATTGATTTCGCCGACGGGAGCGCCGTTTACGCTTGGGTCTGGGCGCAGGTTGGCAACACTGATGGCTTCTGCTGTGACGCCAGTGACCTGAATGGCAAATGCCAACGGCAGCAGCATGAGTTGAGCGATGAGCAAGGTGATGAAGAGGGGTGTCTTTTTCATTGGTAAACCGACCGGCTAGCTTTCCGGGGCGCATTATAGCACGCTATGCGCGTGGCTCGTTGGCGAATTTGCGTGCAGTGCGTTGCACATATAGCCGCTCGTACACGCTTTGCAAGGCAACAACGCCATAAGCAATGGCAGATGTCAACAGATACGGAATGATGGCACGATTTTGCTGTGTAGCCAGCCATGCGCCCCACCCGATGTAAATCGCCATACTTCCCTCAAGCAGCATGATAACCGCATCCTGTGCAGTTGCGTCATAGATGGGACCCGGTTGCCCGCCGGACTTTGGGGTACGCTGAAACTCACTGGTGTGACCGATTACCGCTGATAGAATCGCAATGGTGTTGCTGATGGCCACACCCGTACCGAATATCACCAGGGCAGGTAGGGCGAGCATACGGCGGGGCCAGTTGCGTGCCTGGAGCATCTGACTGGTGGTGTAGATTAGCACAGGCACGATGCTAGACACGGTCAGGAATGCCAGTGGCAGGTCACGGAAAGCCTGCGTCAGGATAAGTACAGGGGACAACAAACCAATGACCACGATCAGAGGGTAGGGCATGTACTGGCACAGGTGCAACGTCCCCATAACACGTTGAAATACGGACAGACGCTTACTGCGCCACAGCGGAGCGACGGTTCGTAAAAGGCATTGCGTGGTTCCTTTTGCCCATCGGAATTGCTGGCGCTTAAACGCAAGCAAACTGACGGGTAACTCACCCGGAACCGTGAGTTGTGGCAGCAGTGCCATCTGCCAGCCCCTAAGCTGCGCCCGGTAGCTCAGGTCTAGGTCTTCGGTGAGCGTGTCGCTGCGCCAGCCACCTGCGTCTTGGATGCAGGCCGCTCGCCAAACGCCGCCAGTGCCATTGAAGTTGAGTAGCAGTCCGGCGGCTGAACGTGCCGACTGTTCAATCACAAAATGCGCATCTATCGCCATGGCTTGCGCTTCTGTAAGGGCGTTATCTGTCGGGTTCAGGTGATCCCAGCGGCCCTCGACCATGCCAACATGCGGGTTTTGCTGTAGATGAGCCAGCGTGTGTGTCAAAAAGTCGGTGGGCGGCAAGAAGTCAGCGTCGAAGATTGCGTAGTACTCCGTTGTTGAGTGGGTGAGGCCGTGTTGCAGTGCGCCAGCCTTATAACCGTGGCGATTGGGGCGGAGTACATGCTGCATCGTGTAGCCGCGTTTGCGCAGCCGCCGGATGTGATATGCGGCTATTTGGCTGGTTTCGTCGGTGGAGTCGTCTAGGAGTTGGATGACCAGCCGATCACGAGGGTAGTCAAGCGCAGCAGCGGCGTAAAGCAGCCGTTCGATTACGGCAGGCTCGTTGTACACGGGTAGCTGCACCGTGACGGTGGGATAGCTTGTCAGGATAGGTGTGGGGGCTGCCTTGGTTCGCCACAACAGGCGGATGATGAGCAGTGTGAAGCCGCCAATCGAATAGACGGTTAGCAGTGCGCCGCAGATGAGGTAGAGAGATGTGATTAGGCTTGACATAAGCGCGGGCAGTCTAATGTTGGACTGCGTTAGGTGCAAGCATAAAAAGCTGCGTTCTCATCTGGCCCGAATGCGCTAGAATGTGTTGACTTCGACCGAAACACAAGGGCTGTGAGCTAGTGGCCATCAAATCCCCTTGGCAGAACATGCCGAAACAAACCGCTGTTACCTCTGCCATACGTTCTATCTACGTGACGCTGAGCAACCAACAGCGCCAGCGCCAAGATGCGCCAGATTATATTCTAATGACGTTGCCGAGTTTGATGCCTGCGCTGCCAGAGCCGCGTGGCCTGATTCGGAGGCAAGTGTTTGGCGAACCGCCGCTGAGCTTGTGGGAAGTTGACCGCCGTTTTGAGCGTATCGCGAACGACCCACGTCCCAAGGGGGTGATTCTTTACCTGCGTGGGTTCACGATGCCCCTAGCGGATTTGCAAACCCTGCGTGATAGCATCAAGCGACTGCGAGAGCGGGGTAAACAGGTGTACTGCTTTGCACAGCAATACGACCTGGCAACTTACTACGTGGCCAGCGCCGCAGATGAGGTAATTATCCAACCGGGTGGAAATGTATTTACAGTCGGCTTGCGCCAGGAGGCGATATTCCTGAAAGACGCGCTGAACCAGGTCGGTGTGCAGGTAGAGTCCATCGCGATTTCACCGTACAAGGGCGCGGCTGACCGATTTACGCGCAGTGATATATCGGATGCAGGCCGTGAGCAGCTTGAGTGGATATTGGACTCACGTTATGAGCAAATTGTGGCAGGCATTGCTGAGGGCCGCGACTTAACTTTGGAAAAGGCCCGCGAAATTATTGACAACGCGCCCTACTTGGATCGGTTTGCCAAGGGCATTTCTGTTGTTGATGCAGTGTTGTACGAAGAAGAGCTGTATACCTATCTGGGAACAGACAACGTGAAGACATGGGAGGCGGCGGATAAGGCGATCTTGCTGCATCAGCGTCGCGCCCTTGATAAGTATGTGGCTGTACTGAGCATTGATGGCCTGATGCTGCCCGGCGAAAGCTCCAACCCGCCTGGAAATACGCCGGTTCCGCTCCCGGTTGTGAGTTCTGGCAGAGTGGGGGACATCACAGTGGTTCGGCAGGTGCGCGCACTCATGCAGGATGACAATTTGGGCGCGGTTGTACTCTTTGTCGATAGCGGCGGCGGTGCGGCCAATGCAGCCGAAGCGATGCGCTCTGCATTGGCCGAACTGGCGCAGAAGGTGCCGCTTGTGGTGTATATGAATGGGGTCGCAGCCAGTGGTGGCTATCTGGTGAGTACCCCAGGCCGGCACATCGTCGCGCAGCCCGGTACGATCACCGGGTCAATAGGCGTGGTGCTTGCTAAGCCCATCGCGGGTGAATTGCGTTCTAAGTTGTATGTGAACGCGGTCGAGTTCCTGCGCGGTAAAAATGCGGATATTCTTAGCATTACCAAGCCGTTTAGCGAAGAGCAGCGCACTTGGCTGCGGGAAAGCATTGAGCGCACCTATGAGTTGTTTTTGACGCAGGTGTCTCGCAGCCGTGAAATGGAGACGGATGCGCTCGAACCGCTTGCAGGCGGGCGGGTGTGGACAGGTGCGCAAGCCGTGGAGAATGGCCTCGTTGATGAGTTGGGGGGCTTCCGCACGGCGCTTGACCGGGCACTTGAATTCGCCAGCCTGCCCGATGACACGCCTGTTGCATTGGTAAGCAGCAAGACGCAGCCCCTCGCCCCTCAACTGGCTGAGAACGCGAACCCGGCAGCGCACATTGCCCATTGGCGTGGTTTGTTAGATGGCGTACTGAACGGTCAGGCCCAGTTGCTTTTGCCGTTCCACCTGCGGGATTAGCTGTGTACAAGCGATTGCTCGTGGCGATGGTGTTACTTTGGGTCGGGCGGCCATTATATGCTCAGTCGCCTACCCTTGTTGTGGCTTGGGCAGCCAACGGGCAATTGTACCTGTGGCAGTCCGGCGACGCTGAGCCAACGGTGGTTGCAGCCAATGGTGCACAACAGCCGTTCCTGTCGCCGGATGGTAACACAATTGCCTACACCACCGGGGCAGATGGCCTACCCGGTTCGCTGTGGGTGGTTGGAGCAAATGGTGAACCGCGTCAAGTTGTTTCATCAGCGTTGGTGGATGAGGCGTTGATCGACCAAATTGCGTGGGCAGACGCGGCCACGTTGTACTTCAACACGTCTGAGTTTGCGCCACCACTTGGTGTGAATCCACGGGACGATTTGTATCATATAGACATAACATCAGACTCAGTTGCGGTCGTGTTGCCGCCGGGAGACGGTGGCGCGTTTTCTGTAAGTCCGTCGGGGGAAAGGCTTGTGCTTGTGCGGGCGGGCGGGTTTGACGAGTCCGGCAGTGTGGCCAATGACGGCGACATTCGTATGTTGGATTCAGTGGACGGGACAGTAGATCAGTTGCACACATTTGCGCCTGCCACGACAGGGTCGCACAACGGGTACTATCCGTGGGTTGCCTGGGCAGATGGCGACACACTACTCACCGCTATTCCACCGATGCTGTTCAACCTATCCGGGAGTAAAGTGGTTGATACCCCACTCTGGCAGATGTCATCAACTGGAAATACGCTTCAAATGGGTGCTGTACCCGTGGATTACGGCTACTCGCTGGGGTGGTCTCATAACGGAAATAACCTGTATTACATACAAACGGGCGACGTGAGGCAGTTGATTCTGGCTGAGACTAACGGTGAGGGTGCTGAGGTCATCTCGGTTGATACCTTCACGGGATTTGTATGGGCTGAGGTCGGTCGCCAGTATGCTTTTGTCCGTGATGGCAATAACATCGTGTATGGCACACCAGGGCAGGACGCGATAACCATCATCACGGATGCTGACGGCACGCTAGGCGACCTGAACCTGCTCAACGAACGGACGCTCGTGTACATCATGTTTGCGGACGAACAGTTTAGCCTGCATGTTGCAAGTATTAACGGCGGCCAGGTTGAAACAACACGCTTGGCTACCGCTGACCGTGTAAACGGCATCGCGTACGACGCTGTAATGCGCTAAACCGTATCAAATTCACCATGATTTCACTGGTTTCGACTTATAAATTACCCATCGTACTGGCAGCGGCGTTGGTCGTACGCGTCGGTGTGTTGTTTGCTTTCCCAGATGTGTTCAACTACGAGCAGACCGGGGCGATTCATGGCAGCGCGGCGTATGACGAATACGCAATCCATATACTGGAAACGGGCGTTTACGGTCGTATTCCGGGTGAGCCAGACGCACGCATTCCGCCCGGCTACAGTTATGCGCTGGCTGCTGTGTACGGCACGATTGGGCGCGGCGGCGTGCAAGTTGGGTTGTTTAACACCCTGCTTGATCTGATTTCGATCACGCTGCTGTATTACATCGGAGTGACCCTCTTTGGCCGTGATGACCGTGTGCGCGGCGCGTGGCTTGGGGCAGGAGCAGGGCTGTTTTATGCGGGCTACCCATATCTGGTCTTTCAAAACCTGACGCTGATTGACACGCCGCTGTTTATGGTGCTGCTGTATGGGTTCTTGCTGGCCGTTATCCTGCTGCGGGAGCGCGACACGTTTGATCGTGCTGGTATCGGATTGGCTGTGGTAGGTGGGTTACTGCTCGGTGCGGTGATGCTAGTGCGCCCGATTGTGCCACCTTTGGCGCTGGGGGTTGCGCTATGGTACTTGTTCCGGCGCAGCTTTGTGCAAACAGTTGTACGTTTGCTGCCCGTTGCGGTGATCGGCGTGGTCGTCGTGCTGGGTTGGACGCTGCGCAACTACGGTGTATATGAAGCATTTGTTCCCCTCACGACAACGTCCGGCGCGAACTTTTGGCAGGGTAACAGCGAATACACCGTGCCGTACTTCCGGGCCGGGTATGATGTGCAGTGGACGGCTCCCGATTTGGAAGCGGCGGACTTGGACAGCCGAGAAGCTGACCTGGAACGGTTTGATTTGGCAGTTGAATACCTATCAAGTCACCCGGAACGCATTCCAGAACTGGTATGGGTCAAGTTCCTCGTTCACTGGAGCATTGACATTGCCCCCCGCCGCAACCCAACGGCGGGTGAACTCCCACGTTTGGAGTACCGTGGCGATGCGTTGGTGGTGTCTGAACCCGATCAAGAACTTGCATTAAGTGGCTTACAGCCGGGTGACCCGGTGGCGGTTTACTCTGAGTCGTTATTTGACCGCGTGGGGCGGTTGCTGCATCGCTACTACTACGGAACGTTGTTCGTTTTGTGTTTACTTGGCATGGCGTTGACTGTGCGCGAGTGGCGTGAGGTATCTGTCTTGTGGATTGCACAATTCACGATGACGGTCGTTTATGTCGCGTTCCATCCGTCTACGCGCTACCGTGTGCCTACAGACCCGTTGTTGTTCTTGTTTTCGGCGGCTGCCTTATACGCGTTATGGCATTGGTACTTGCAGCAGCGCACAAACAGCGTGAGCACTCCATGACTGACCCCATGCCAGAGCGGTTGTTCTCACCAATGGCTGTACGTGCGGCATGGCTTACGCCCTGGAAGGCCCGCAACGAAATTGAGCGTTTGCTGATGCTGCCGATTGCACGATTGCAATTTAGCTTGGCTGGCGTCAGTTGGAGCCGTGGTGCCAGGCTGTATGGCCTGCCCATTATCCAGAAGCACCGCGAAAGTACACTCACAATTGGGGACGGATTAGACCTGCGATCTACTGTGCGGAGTAACCCACTTGGGCCAGCGCATCCGTGTATATTGAGTACTCGCCAGCCCAGTGCTGTGCTGGCGATTGGGGATCATTTTGGCATGACAGGTGGGGCGGTTGTGTGTGAGCAGGCAATCACTATTGGGAACAAGGTGACGGTGGGGTGCGGCACGAAAATCGTTGATACTGACTTCCACCCGCTCCACCCAGACCAACGCCTGAGCGCACCAGCAGACGGGGCGACGGCACCCGTCATCATTGGGGACAATGTATTTTTAGGAATGCAGGTATTGGTACTTAAAGGTGTAACGATTGGCGCGGGCAGTGTAATTGGTGCGGGAAGTGTCGTGACCGTCAACATTCCACCGGGCGTGATTGCAGCGGGTAACCCAGCAAGGGTTATCCGTGCGTTTGAAGGACTTGAAGCCGACAAAAGTGAAGCATTTCATTAATGTATCTCTAATAAGTTGCTAACTACGCTACACTAACCGTGTGGTGGCCACCAGAAGTGCGTGTGTGCAGCACCACACGGTAAATTGAACAAGATATTTTTACATACCGTTCGGTTTTGCCGTCCCAATGATAATAATTTGCAGGGAGAGCAACTATGCGTAAGTACTTCCACATTCACCTTGGCTCTAAAGAAGTGACCGAGGAACAGTACGAAGGCGACCAAATTGTGCGCGCAGGGCGCTATCACATCGCCAAAACGCTGCTTGAACACGATATTGCAAAAGTTGATCCGTTGTCGCCGGAAAATATGATGGTTTTCTCGGCAGGGCCGTTTGCCGGATCAAGTTTTTCTAATGCGAATCGTACGAGTGTTGGCACCAAAAGCCCGATGACGGGCGGTATCAAAGAATCTAACGGCGGGGGCACGTTTAGCTACGCGCTGGGACAGCTCGAAATTGCTGGATTTAACCTTTACGGCGCATGTGATGAGTGGATGGTGCTGCACATTCACAAGGACGGTACGATCACTTTTGACGATGCTGCGCCGTACATGGGCCTGGGTAACTTTGAATGTGCAGAGAAGTTGCACGAAGCCTACGGGAGGAAAGTCGCGCTGGGTATTTGTGGGCCAGTGGGCGAATACCAAGGCCTGCTGAGTGGCATTGCCTTTAGTGATATTGATCGGCGTCCGTCACGGATTGCGGCACGTGGTGGTGTTGGTGCCGTGATGGGCAGCAAGAAGCTCAAGGCAATTGTGATTGACATGGCCAAGATGCCGCCTTTCCATGACCGTAAGAAGGTTGTTGAAGGCATACGCAGCTACGCCAAGATGCTCCAGGAAGAACCTGCGATTGAGTCGTATCGCAGCATTGGGACGATGGCCATGGCAGACTACATCAACCATGTTGGCGCGCTGCCCGTCAAGAACTTCACCCAGGGCACCCAGGCGTCGGCAGAGGAATTCACGATGGGTGGCGAGTACATTGCAGACTTAAACCGCTCTCGTGGTGGCAAGCACACCCACGCTTGTATGCCCGGCTGCGTGATTCAGTGCAGCAATGTGTACTTCGATGAGGATGGCAACGAGGTTGTGTCACCCGTGGAGTACGAAACACTCGGCCTACTCGGAACGAATTGCGGTATTAGTAACCCGGACGAACTTGCTGCAATCAACTACATTGCCAACGACCTAGGTATTGATACTATCGAAACGGGCGCGATGATCGCTGTCTTGATGGATGCTGGGTTGGCTGAGTTCGGTGATACGGACTTTATGGTGAATGTTCTGAAAGAAATTCGTGAAGGTACGGAGCAGGGGCTCATCTGGGCGCAGGGCACAGCTCGTGTGGGTGAACACTACAACATGCATCGCGTGCCTGTGGTCAAAAAGCAGGCCATCAGCGCTTATGACCCGCGTGTGATTGAGATCACGGGGGTAACGATGATGACGACGGCTCAAGGGGCCGATCACACGGCTGGTAACGTGCCCAAGATGAAGTCTAGCGACATGGACATTGACCGCATTAAGGAGCTGAGTATTGAGTCGCAAATTGCTGCGGCGACTGCCGATTCGCTGGGCCTGTGCATTTTTGGCCGCTCGGTGACAAATAACAATGTGGACTTCATCATACAAACGCTGAACGCCGCGCACGGTACTGACCTGGACGAGCCGTTCTTCCGCAGATTGGGCATGGACGCGCTGCTTTATGAGCGTGAGTTCAATTTGCAGGCCGGCTTTACCGTTGAGGATGACGAACTGCCAGCGTTTTTCTACAACGAACCGCTGCAACCAACGGAAAAGGTTGCGCGGTTCCACGCAGAAGAAGTCCACAAGATTTATGACCTGCTGCCGCCCACTGAAGAAGCGACTGTTGAAAGCTAGACCGTCGCTGGCAGTGTTTCCTTATCGTGTGACTGCTGCCGGGACATCGCCCCCGGTAGCACCACCCGCAGCAGGACGTAGCCCACGCCGCCCGCAATAAGCGAAGCCAACAAAATACCGAGTTTGGCATTGGCAATCAGGTGCTCATCGACAAACGCCAGTTCCGTCACAAAGAGCGACATCGTAAATCCAATCGACGTTAACCAGCTAACCCCATAAACTTGCTCCCAAGTCACGCCTTCCGGTAGATCAGCTAACCGTAGACGTACCGCCATCCACGTAAACAACGTCACACCGAGTTGCTTGCCGATGAGCAGGCCAGCGATCACGCCTACAGTCACTGGACTAGCCACCGCTTCTAAAATGTTACCCTCCAACCGGATGCCCGCGTTAGACAGCGCGAAGATTGGGATCACGAAAAACGTCACATAGGGCAACAGAGCGTGTTCCAGCCACACCAACACGGGTTCCATATCACGAACAGTGACACTCATTTCGGTAAGGGATTCGACCTGAACTTTGTCCGTGAGCATACTTGTGCGGGACAGGTCCGAAAAGCGAAGTCGTCGCAGGTGCAGATATTCCAGGTGAATAAACTCCTCCGGGTCAATGCGTGCCGTCGCTGGCACCATGATGGCTGCCAGAATCCCTGTCAGTGTGGCGTGTACGCCGCTAATCATCATGCCAACCCACACGCCAGCGGTCAGCGCCATGTATAGCCCTGTGTGCCGTATATTGAGCCGTGTCGATACAAAAATCGCGACCAGGAACAGCACAGCGAGGCCCAATCCATACCAGATGATGGCGTCCGAGTAGAAAACAGCGATGACCAGCACCGCACCGATGTCGTCAATAATGGCCAGCGCCGTGACAAATACCTTGAGTGAGAGTGGCACTCGATTGCCAAGCAGCAGGAGAACACCCAGCGCAAAGGCGATGTCCGTTGCCATAGGGATGCCCCACCCCGATGCGCCCTCACCGCCAAAGTTGAATAGGGTGTAGACCAAAGCGGGGGCCAGCATACCACCGATGGCCGCTGCTACAGGCAAAACGGCCTGTCGGGGGGAACTTAGTTTGCCAACAAGCACCTCACGCTTAATTTCGAGGCCCACGGACAGGAAGAACAACACCATGAGGCCATCATTGATCCATTGGTGCAGGCTGAGTTCAAAAGCAAATGTGCCAAAAGATATGCCCAGATGCGTTTCCCATAAATGGAAGTAACTGGCCCACCAGGGTGAGTTTGCCCAAACGAGTGCAGCAACAGTCGCCGTGACGAGTAATACGCTGCCCGCAATAGGCGATTTGATGACCGTTTTTACCCATGCAGTCGATTGTGAGCTTGTTGGTGTTTGTGCCTGGGGTTTCATAAGCGAACCTTGTGCAGAATAAACAACGATGAGTACGCTTTCAGCATATCAGTTCGACTGAGTGATGGCAGTTACACATGTCACTCACTCCGTTGACGGTGGGCTACGATAATTAGCCCAGTGCGCGGTTTATGCGCAATCCATGACACATTGCACAGCATCATGTGATGTTGTCAACTGTAATACCTCAGCGCTTGTGCCTAAAATCACAAACAGATTTTGCAAACATCAGGGAGAAGCGAGAGCGTGACTTTTGACATGTGGTTTACCCTGGCCGTTTTGGCGATTGCCATCGTGTTGTTTATCACAGAATGGCTGCGCATTGATGTGGTGGCCCTGGCCGTATTGGTTGCCTTGATGATGAGTGGCATTCTGACCACATCTGAGGCGTTAGCTGGTTTTTCCAGCACGGTTGTTATCACCATTCTCGCGCTGTTTATCGTAGGCGGTGGGGTGTTGCAAACTGGGCTTGCCGGGATGCTCGGTGAGCGTATTTTGCGAATTGCGGGCACGGACGAACTGCGCTTGATGATTGTGATTATGGTGGCTGTAGCGTTGCTGAGCGGTTTCATGAGCGATACCGGAACCGTGGCCGTGCTGTTGCCCGCTGTTATCGCGCTGGCCCGCTCTGCCAACATCAGCCCGAGTAAACTACTCATGCCGCTGTCGTTTGGGGCATTGCTTGGCGGCGCTATGACGCTTATTGGTACACCGCCCAACATTTATGTGAGTGATTTGTTGGCCCAGGAAGGCGAACAGTCGTTTGAGTTTTTTAGTTTTACGCCTGTTGGCTTGATTTTGCTGATCGCCGGGGTGGTATTCATGGTACTGATTGGGCGGTACTTGCTGCCAGACTATGCGAGCGAGGAACCCACAACACGCTTTGGCGACAAGCCGGACGAGCTATTAGAGCTTTACCTCGATGAAAACCTTGACCACGGGCGTGTGAGCAGCAAGAGTGCGTTGATCGGTCAAACCGTGGCAGAGAGCGCGCTTTACCGCGATCACAACATCACGATTATCGAGATACTAAGGCCCGAACCCGATCAAGAGTTAGCGACCATCGGCGGGCAAAAGCTGGTAGTGCAGTCCGATAAGCACCAACCGATTTTGCCGCAGCCGGATACAGTAATTGAGCAGGATGATATATTGGTGATGCAAGGTAACGCCGAGGCGCTGTCGGCAGCAAAACGGGTTTACATCCTTAAAAACGACTACCCGGATGACGTGAGATCAGCGCTGATCACAGAAAAGTTTGGCATCGCAGAAGTCATCCTGCGCCCGCGGTCTTCTCTGGTCGGCAAGACAATTACCGATGTCAACTTTGGCCGTGTGTATCGCCTGACGGTGTTGGAGATTATCCGACCGCGCAGCGACAAAACGCTCGACATTAAGACGACTCCGCTCGAATTTGGCGATACACTGCTGGTGCAGGGCTACTGGGAAGACATCCTGGCACTGCGTAAGAAGCCGTATGACTTCATCGTGACAGGCGAACCGGAGTCTGCATTAAAGCAAGCTAACCACCGACGGGCACCTATCGCTGCGATTATCTTGGGGGCAATGCTGATTGCACTCGTCTTTGGTGAAGATTTGCTGGTGCGGATGACAGGCAATGCCGGGTTGGGTGACATCATCAATGTGGCCAGCATCAGTTTGACGGCAGGGTTGCTGATGGTCTTGAGTGGCTGCCTGACGATGGACGAGGCGTATGACGCGATTGATTGGAAGAGCATCATTCTCATCGCAGGCATGATCCCGATGAGTACTGCGTTGCAAAAAGTCGGGCTTGCAGACGCTATCGCCAATGGCATGACCAACTACCTGGGTGGTTATGGGGTTTATGCTGTGATGGCAGGGCTGTTTTTACTGACATCGGTGTTCACGCAGGTGTTGAGCAACACCGCCACGACGGTGATCCTGGCTCCCATTGCGTTGTTCGTCGCTCGACAGATGGGCGTAGCCCCGCAAGCCTTCCTGATGACGGTTGCTATTGCCGCATCTATGGCGTTTGCCTCGCCAGTCGCTTCCCCCGTGAATACACTGGTGATGGGGGCAGGTCAGTACCACTTCCGCGATTACATCAGGATCGGTATGCCGCTCGTCTTTGTGATGCTTATCGTCACATTGATTGCGGTGCCGCTGGTCTTTCCGTTTTAAACTATGCCAAAGTCCTGAACGCTATCCAGCTCGGCAGCTCGCTTCGGTCAGCGGGCTGCTGGCGTTTCCAGGTTGGCGGCTGTCACCTGATCGCCATTGACGACTGTGTCGTAGGCAAACCACGATTTACTGCGCAGCCCGTTCAGGTAAATGATCTCACGGTCGGGGAAGTGTTCTGTGATACGGTCGCGGTAACGTCCACCCAGGTCGCGGGCCAGCACGATGTCGCTGTCCAAATAGGGGCTGGTCACTCCCATCAATGTGCCGTTAGAACGCCACGTCATACTTTCCCCCGTTAATACCACCACGACGGGGTTGTCAGTCTGGCGCATGGCGTTGATCTCGTCAATGTGAGCTTGTTTGACGTTATTGAAGCCGTGTAGCAAATGCAGGCGTGGGAAGGTGTACACGGTCGCGTAGTACGCCGTAACGCCCAACATCATCAGATATACAACGCCACGCAGATAGCGTGAACGGGCCGCCAACCATCCAGGGAGGATAGCGCTGAGCAGGACCGCTGCCGCTATCGCTTCGTGATAGTAGCGGGTGCTGTAGCGCTGTGACCCAATCCAATAGGCCAGATGCACACCAACCACCGCTGCGGGAATAGCTACCAGCATGAGGGTCCATCGTTTGCGCGGCCAAGACAGGAGCAGGCCGGTCACGATGCCAAAGGGCAGCAGCAGCCAGCTTAAACCACGCCCCGGATACTCCCGTGTGCCGATGAGTAGGTGTTGGCGCTGCGTGTATGACAACGAGCCGACCTGCCAACCAAAAAGATCAGATGCGGTCAGCGTCAGGTCTTCTCTGGCATGGCGAATGCCCTTTTCCAAAGTATGACCGAAGCGCCCATGATCTTCGCCAAAGCCCACCTTGTCATACTCCCACACCAGGGTGTAGGGGTTGGTTGTGATGTCACCGACAACAGCGTAACGATACAGTGGCACGGAGAGGGCAAACACCAGGGCAATGCCTGTCATCAAGGTTAGGGGGAGCAAGCGCGTCAGCATCAAGCGAGGTGTGCGGAAAAGTGTGTACACCAAGCGAAGGCCACTGTAGACGACAAACGGGGTTGTCACGCCGATGGCAGTTAGTGGCCGGTTGGCAATTAATAGTCCCAAAGCAATGCCTGCCAGCACCGCCCAACGGACAGCGTTTTTTTCCTGTTCAATGCGCCAGTAGGTGTAGGTAAACAACGTGGCACTGAACAGCGCCGCCGTATGACCCATCAGCGAGCCATTGAGCAGCAAGAACATAGGCGAAAAGGTGAGCAAGAAGGCAGCAATGAGGCCGACATCAGGGTTGAAGATCTCTTCGCCAGTGCGATAGACCAAGGCGATAGTTACAGCCCCTAGTGTGATATTGATCCACCAGGGGGCACCCAGGATAACCCCAAGCGCTAAGATTGCCGACCACCCCGGCGTGTATTTACTGAAGCGTTTGCCATCTTCATCAATCACGAACGGCTGCCAAAGCGGTACGCGCAGGTCGGGTACGTCAATGTAAACGTTGCCCTTGGCAAAGATGCGCGCCTGGTACAGATAAGCTAATTCGTCCTCAAGGTGTGGCAGTCGCTCGAAGACGGATCGGTTGATGTGGGCGTTGAGGAAAAACGAAATCCCAACGAGCGCTATGGCAAGCAAGCGGTGGAACGTCAGCCTGGGTATAGTACTCATCTGTGGTTTTGAACCTGCGTATGAGAGTATAAACGTGCAATGCGTGCCGGGTGGAATTACTGAGTCGCATCAGCCTTAGCAAAAATGCGGTGTCAGAATCAAACCAAAAGCGTCGCGGATGCGTGTAAAACAAGCCAATGAAACTGTATTTGAGTCTATTGGTCTTTGCCGAGGTGATGCCGGATTTTACGGGCGAGTTCTTTCACATCAATGGGCTTGGAAACGTAATCATCACAGCCTGCTTCAAGGGCGCGTTCCTCGTCCCCGACCATCGCGTGAGCCGTGACCGCGATTACTGGGATGTTCTGTGTGTTGGGGTCAGCTTTGAGGTGCTTGGTAGCTGTCCAGCCGTCCATCGCTGGCAAAGACAAATCCATCAGGATCAAGTCCGGTCGGTCTTCACGGGCGCGCGTTAGCCCGGCTTCGCCATTTTCGGCAGTGAGGCTCACGTATCGTAAAGACTGAAGCATATCGAGGATCAGGTTCATATTGTCGTCGTTGTCTTCGACGACCAAAATACGCTTGCCTTCCAAGCCTGTATCCACGCTAGAAACCATGCTGTGTACCTTTCTACTGCTACGGAAAGCTTATGCGCTCAACAATACCCCATTGTTGTGGTGGCCAATAACGCACGAGCGCTTCACCCACAAGGAATTTGCGTTCTACCGGGCCAAATTGACGTGAGTCGCTACTGTGGTTGCGGTTGTCACCCATTACGAAATACTCGTTCTCGGCCAGTTCCCATTCATTATCCCAACAGCGATTGTCGCGGCAGTCTTCGAGGATGTACGGTTCGTCAATTGGTACACCATTGACGTGAACTTGTTGCTCTTTAATTTCGACAAAATCCCCGGGTAAGCCAATGACACGCTTGATGTAGTCATTTTCGGGGTTATTGGGGTAGTGGAAGACAACGATGTCACCATAGGACGGGCTGCCGAACAAGTAGTTGAGGCGGCTGACGATGAGGAACTGACCCGTTTCAAAGTTGGGTTCCATGCTGGGGCCTTCCACGATAAAGCGCGCGGTGGCCAAATTAACAAGCGCATAAATGGCACCGATCAAAAGCACTGTTTCCACAAACTCACGGACGAACCCGCGTCGATGTAACCGGGGGCGTGCGGTGATGGTTTGTGAGAAGAGTTTGCGTGGCGCTGTTTCTGTTGCCAAAGTGGATTGTTCCTGCGGCTAAATCATAGAGTCACGATTATAGTCAGCCATTGGCAGTACAACAATCCTATTTCCGGGCGGTATCGGTGGAAAGCAGTCGCAAAAGTGCGAACATGCAATATACTTAAGGTAACTGAACGCAGAACAACACAGTAACACTAGATGAGGTGATTGACGTGGCTGACGAAACAATCCTCGTAGTCGATGATGGTGAAGAAAATCGTGAGTTTGTTGTCGAATACATCCTCAAGCCAAACGGCTATCAACCTCTGCTTGCTCGTGATGGCCGCGAAGGGCTGCAACTTGCTGTAGAACACGTCCCCGACTTAATGCTGTTAGACCTGCAAATGCCGCGCATGAACGGGCGTGAGGTGTTGATGGCATTGGCCGAGCGTGGCCTTGATATTCCCGTTGTGTTGATGACCTTTCATGGGTCTGAGGAAATTGTTATTGAAATGCATCGGCTAGGCGTCAAGGACTACGTCAAGAAGCCGTATTCGGTTGATGAAATGCTGCGGGTGATTGAGCGTAGCCTAAGCGAGGCGCGTCTCATCAAAGAGAAAAACGCGCTTATGGAGCGGGTGCTTCAGGCAAACCGTGAATTGCAGCAGCGCGTGCAGGAGCTAAATATTCTGTACAACGTGGGCCAAAAGGTTGCCTCCACTGCTGATATGTCTTTGTTGTTGCCGCAAATTGTGGACTATGCAACTCAGATCACAGGCGCTGAAGAGGGTCGCCTTTACCTAATAGAAGATGGCAAGCTGATCTGTCGTGCAGAAAAGCATGTCAATAGCAATCGAACCGATTTGACAGAACGGGAGACCCGCAACCCGGCAGCACTGCGTGTCGTTGAGCGTGGTAAAGAGTTGATTGTTACTCGTGAGCAGTTTGGAGACTATCCCAACAGCCCGAACAGTGCTGCTTACGCGCCAATGGTTCTACGCGATCAAGTTATCGGTGTATTGGGCGTGAGCAATTTCACCAAAGATACCAAAGTGTTTGCGGCCAATGATGTTGCGCTGTTGAGCGCTTTGTCGGATTATGCGGCTATTGGAGTGGGTAATTCGCGCAATGTTGAAAGCTTTAAGGAACAGAGTACACAAATCCGAGGGACGTTTGAGCGTTTTGTGCCCCCTACGGTCGTTCAACGCGTGCTGGAAAACCCGGACGATTTGCGGTTAGGGGGCCAGCGTCAGGAAGTAACGATCCTGTTTGCGGACATTCGCGGGTACACCACCTGGAGTGAGAAGGAATCGCCTGAGAGGGTGGTCGAAATGCTGAACGACTACCTGAGCCTGGCAGCAGAGTTGGTGCTTGGCTGGGAGGGCACGCTTGATAAGTTCTTTGGCGACGGTTTGATGGCTATTTTTAACGCGCCAGAGCCACAAGCGCATCATGTGCATCGTGCGGTAGACACAGCCATTGCGCTGCTCAAGGCAGCCGAAGACCTCAACCAACGCAAAGGCTATGGCCTTAACTACAGCATAGGGGTCAACACGGGTGAGGCGGTTGTGGGCTACATCGGCACAGAGCGCGCACTCAACTATACCGCCATCGGTGACACGGTTAACCTGGCCAAGCGAATTCAGGAAAAGGCGGCATCGGGGCAAATTTTGATCGAACAAGCGGTGGTGTCACAGATTGGCGACTTTTTGGAAGCCAAAAAATTGGGTGAGCTAAAAGTCCGTAACCGAAAGCAGCCTGCCGCCGTATACGAAGTGTTGCAATTGGCCCCGATGGTGTAAACCTCACCCCGGAACGATCCGCGTGCCGCTGGCGCCGTGCAGTGCGTCAACCAGGTGAATGGGGTCTGTAATTACGGCTGTTGGCCCACCGTTTTGAACGAAACGGACGGCGGCTTTCATCTTGGGTAGCATACTACCAGTGGCAAAGTGTCCCTCTTGTATGTAGCGCTGGGCATCTTGCAAGGTAACCGCAGTGAGGGCGGCTTGGTTTGGCGTGTTGAAGTTCAGATAAACCTGCTCTACGCCCGTTGAGATCAAGAAGACATCGGCGCGCAGCTGCTCAGCAAGCAGGCTGCTGGCCAGGTCTTTGTCAATGACGGCTGCGACCCCACGCAGATTGCCCTGTTCATCGCGTATAACGGGTACGCCACCCCCACCTGATGCGATAACGATGTAACCTGCCATCATCAAGTCGTGTATTGGAATAATCTCATGAATGGCTTCCGGTTGCGGAGAGGGCACCACGCGCCGCCAACCGCGTCCAGCATCCTCGACAATATCCCAGCCTTCGGCTTGGAATCGGCGCGCTTCCTCTTCTGTCATGAACCCCCCAATCGGTTTGGTTGGGTTATGGAAGGCGGGGTCGTGCGGACTGACGCGTACCTGGGTGACAATGGTCAGTATGGTGCGGTTTAGCCCCAATCTGCGGATTGAGTTGTCTAGGCATTGCTGGAGCATGTAGCCGATGCTGCCTTGCGTGTCTGCCACGACCATATCGAGGGGCACATCGTGAATGCCATGCTTCGCGGCGATTTCTCCACGGCGTAAAATGTAACCCACTTGGGGGCCATTGCCGTGGGTGACCACGACCTGATAGCCAGCGGCAATGATCTGCGCGATGCTATCCGTAGTTTGCTGCACAGCTTCCCACTGCCGTGCGATGCCAGGATTTTTGGGGTCAGTAATGATCGAGTTGCCACCAATGGCGACGACAACAAGTTGCCTTTGCTTCATCAGGCATGTCCTTCATCAAGGGTGAGGGTGGTTTAGTGAATGGATCATGATGATAGCGTTTGGCTAGGTATTCGCAACAGTTTGTTGCCGTGTATGGCGTATGGGAGCTGCTGATTTGTGAACAGCTATAGCACGAAGCGCCATCGACCTGCAAAATACCTGCCTTTGCGATTGCTTCAGCGACTGAAATTGTTAGCGCTATTTGCTTGCCAAAATTAGTAGCGCGTGATGCAATAGCATGGTATCGTTTGTTTTGTTAAGAACGGTGCGTCAAAACAACGTCAAACGGTTTAACGGTAGATGCTTCTTCCAACGACTTTTGCTTCGTTTTCAACAGTTGTCACTGAGGTTGTCGACAACAGGCAGGCGTTGTATAGATGATAAAAGATTGCAATTGCGCAAAAATCCGTTCTCTATAAGGCTACATATGGTAATTAAGTCAAACAGGAGATTTTTATGCGCCGCTTAGTTTTTTCCTCACTGGTTGTCGTTTTGGCATTGGGCACGTTTGGATTTGCTGCTGTGTCCGCTCAAGACGCCCCGATTGTTGTAGGCTCCAAGAATTTCCCTGAGGGGATTCTGACGGGGCAAATTATTCTCATCGCATTAGAAGACGCTGGCTTCGAGGTTGAAGACCGCACGAACCTCGGCGGTACTCAGGTTTCCCGAGACGCGCTGGTGACTGGCGAAATCGACGTGTATCCGGAGTACACGGGCACGGCCCTGTTCAATCACTTTAATGAGGTTGAGTGGGTTGATGTTCCGCTGGAAGCGTACGGTGATCGCGAGTTAGGGTTCGCCTTGGTCAGCTCCTATGATGCTAGTATTAACGACCTAATCTGGTTGGAACCTGCCCCAGCAAACAATACCTTCGCGTTCGCGGTGACGCGGGAGTTTGCAGAGGAGAATGATATGTACAGTGCCGAGGACCTGGCCGACTACGTCAACGGTGGTGGTGACATATACATGGCAACTGGCGATGAGTTTGCACAGCGTCCAGACGGCATCCCGTCGTTTGAGCGCATCTATGGCTTTGAGTTGACCGAAGATCAATTGCTCATTATTGCCGGGGGAACTCCTGCGCAGACTGAGCAGGCGCTCAATGAAGGTGCCGATGGCGTCAATTTTGCGATGGCCTATGCCACTGATGGTGCGCTCATGGCGTATGATTTTGTCGTCCTGGCCGACCCGCTCGGCGCTCAGCCTGTATACGCACCGGCACCCGTTTTCCGTGGTGAGGTGATGCGTGCAAACCCTGAGATCGCTGGCATTCTGAACCCAATTTACCGCGAACTTGACAATGTCACCCTGCAAACGCTCAACGCACGGGTTGAGGTAGACGGTGAGAACCCCGCAGCGGTAGCCCGTAGCTGGCTGTTTGACTCCGGTTTCATTGAGGGATAGCGTCGGTTTTAGTTCAAGCGTGACGATCAATCCAAGTGAGGGTGGCTGCGTGTTGTGCTTATACGCGCAGCCCCATCGGTTGAGGCAAACAATCACGTGACGCTGGATTGACAGGCTGCTGAGGAACGAGTCGAGAATAAAGTCAGCATGTAAGCGTGAAGGATAGAGGAGTAGAC
>CAWUJQ010000025.1:0-24809 GCA_963922445.1 uncultured bacterium | reverse complement strand
CGTGGCAGCCGTGGCGGTGGTCGCAGTGGCAACCGCAGCTAATTGCTGGCCACTCAGTCGATAGCTCTGCTAAAATGTGGGTGTTACAATGACACCCACATCACGTTGGTCGAACGGAAATCGGCATGGAACAACCTCAATCCCCTGAATGGAACTTAGAAACGCGCCGCATCGTGGGGGTAATCGCTTTCATTGGTGCCGCGCTGTTGCTCATACAGTTCCGTTCTGTCCTGCCACTCATTTTCTCCGCGATTGTGATCGCCTACCTGCTCAATCCGATCGCCAACTTTTTTCAGGCTCGGCTGCTAAACGGACGCCTGCGTCCGCTGGCCGTCGTGCTGACCTTTGTCCTTGTGATCTCGATTATTGTCCTGGCCATGCTGTTCGTCGTCCCAACTGTGATTGAAGAGGCGCAAGGCTTTTTCACACGGATGCCCAACCTGTTGCAGACGACACAGGACAGGGTCATTGCACTGCTGGAAGACGAAATCACCTTTGAGGGCACCCCACTCGAACGCTTCTTTAGTGAACCGATCATTATCGCGGATGTGCTGGGCGTCGATATTGAGAACATTAACCTGAATGAGTTGTTTACGGGTGTTGGTGAGGAGGGGGCCACGATTGATACCATTAGTTTGCTCCGCCCGGTCACTACGTCAATCACAGGGTCTGCATTTTTGGTTGTGGGTGGCGCTTTCAGCACAATACTCCGCGTCGTCTTCTTGTTGACCATGATGTTTTATCTAATGACAGATGGCGAGAACATGGTCAACGCCATCGTCCGGGCCGTGCCAGATGGTTATCACGACGATGTGCGCCGCTTGTTGCGCGAGCTAGGCCATGTGTGGAATGCCTATCTGCGTGGTCAAGTGACACTCAGCATCATCATGGGCTTGGCGATGTACATCATGGCTCGCATACTGGGCATTCCGGGGGCAATCTTCCTGGGCATTTTCGCTGGGATTATGGAATTCATCCCCAATATTGGCCCAGCGACTGCAATGATCCCTGCTGCCTGGATTGCGTTGTTTTCGCAGTCAAGCACAATACCTGTGCTAAGCGGATGGGTGTTTGCGCTTGTCGTTATCATCGTGTGGACGGTGTTACAGCAAACGGAAGCGGCTGTGCTAATCCCGCGCATCGTAGGCGACAGCTTGAACTTGCACCCGTTCGTCGTGATTGTGGCTGTCGTCAGTGGGGTAAGCGTTGGTGGGATCTTTGCAGTCCTTGTCGCCGCCCCTGTGATGGCCAGCTTGCGCCTGATTGCGCAGTATACCTATGGCAAACTCACTAACCGTGACCCGTTCCCCAATGCCCGAAAAACCGTCCGTATGCACCAGCGCGAACGACGGCCACTTTTAGTGCGCCTGGGCGATATTTGCACCCGCTGGGTAAGAGATTTAATGAGCAGCCGAGCTGTTACAAGGAGATAGGCAATGTCTGATAAAGAAATGCGCGATGATGAAGATACCCTGGCCGAAACTGAAAACTACGAAGCCTGGGTGTCCTACGAAGACGATGATGAACCTATTTATCACTTAGATGTGGGCCGCGCCACGCTTCACTTCTTCCAGGAGGAGTGGAACGAGCTGCTGGATTTAATTAGCAAGATCGAAGATGAGTAGCGACGCACGACGCTTGCTAATCGAAGCGATGGCCAAGCACCTGCCGCCGAGCAGTTCGGCCTTGCAGTTGTGGGACGTTGACGGTCGGGCATCTGACGTGCTGAGCGACCTACGAGGCGATCTTCATATCACGACCGTCGCTTTGCAGCCCGATCAATGGCCCGAAGACGTCAACGCAGTCGACGGCATCGTCGCCTATGACTGCGGCAGCGCAATTGACCCGGTATTCCTGAAAGCAGCACTCAACGCCTTACGCCCTGGTGGACGGTTTATCGCCGTGAGCCACGACGGTGAGCCGGATAAGCGTTATGTGCGGCAGCTTGAGGCCGCTGGCCACACGCGCATCCTGGTAGAAACAGCACTTGAGCAGCCGTTACCCGTGGGTGTGCTGCTGCGCGGGGAAAAGCCCCATACCACCCAGAGTACGTTTGCGCGCATCAAAGTTGCTGCCGATGCTGACGCAGATAACCTGACGTTGGCGCAGTTTGATGGGCCATATGTGTACCTGCTAGTGAAGCAATCGCCCAACAAGCCGGTTTGGGCACTCCAGGCAGGTGAGCAAATCGAATGGCACGCGGTCACAGCAACAGACAACGATGTGAACGCTCTGGTGGGGTTCACCAGCCTGCCAAAAGCCGTCAGCTTGATGCAGCCGGCTGTGATGCAAAACATCATTGCCGATGTCAACAAAGTCGGTAAGTTCAGCCGTCAAACGGCCCTATCTTGGGATTTACCCGTCCGGCTTAACCCCACCCTTGATGCGCTGCGGTCACAACAAATCTTGATGACCCCTATCGACCCGTCCACTGCCGAAGCACCGGATGAGTAAGACCTTTACGCTGGCAGATGTGTCTTTCCTCACCTCCGTGCGTGGCGAGGCCCTGCTGCAACAACTGGCCCACGAAGACCTGTCACAGGCAAATCTGCTGCGGTTGATCCCCAAACTGCGCGCCAATTACAACGCCGATGAAACGAGTGCGGCCATCGAAACCGCCAACCTACGGCACAAAGCTGTCAACAAATTCGGCGATGATGGCCAGGTCATGCTGTTCACACGAGATGCACTTGAACAGGCGAGTCATCCGCTGGTGCGGCGCTATCGGGCAAGCCGCGCAGCAGGGGCCGCCGTTGTCGATGTGTGTTGCAGCATCGGGTCGGACGCGTTGGCATTTGCTGCAAGCGGCAGTCAGGTCACGGGCTATGATTACGACGGAGTGCGCCTTGCAATGGCCCGCTATAATGCAGCGCAGCTTGGCCTAGCGGCAAGCTTCATTGAATGCGATGTGCAATCGAACACGCTGCCCCTTTCTGATGCTGATTTGCTGTTTTACGACCCCGCCCGCCGCGATGTGCGCGGCAAGCGCATCCACAACGTTGAGCAATACCAGCCGCCGTTGTCGCTGCTTCGTCGCTGGCAGCCTGACTACGCAACCCTACTGGCCAAACTATCACCGGGCGTTGATCTTACCCAACTGAATGACTACGCTGGCACCGTGACGTTCATCTCTGCTGACGGCGATCTCAAAGAGGCAGAGTTGGCACTGGGCACCGATGGCCCGCAGACCGCCGCTGTCCTGCTCACGGATGACGCTACCCATACAATCACTTTCGACCGTGAATTCACCCCGTCCCCACCCATTGCGGAACCCACCGGTTGGCTGCATGAACCTGACCCAGCCATTATCCGTGCCGGGTATGTTGCGCACATCGCTGAGCAAGCAGGCGGGGCCATGCTTGACCGCACCATTGCTTACTTCACAACGCCGAACCGCCACGACGCAAACCAGACTTATGTGCGCTCCTGGCAGATTTTGGATTGGATGCCTTTCAACCTAAAAAAACTCCGTGCCACCCTCAAACAGCGGGGCGTCGGTACGATTACCGTGAAAAAGCGAGGCAGCCCCATCACGCCAGAAGAACTGAATGCGCGGCTCAAGCTCAAGGGTAGTAATCGCACAACCTTGGTCTTGACCCAATACGAGCGTGTGCCCATCGTCCTGATTTGCGCCGATTTCGATCCACAAGCGCAATAATACGTGGTGGCAGAATGCCTTGAATTGAATAAAATATCTTGAGCGCCGCAAGTGGGCGCTATTTTGTATTGATATGCTTTCAAACGAGAGACGGACGAACCATGGTGGATAATCCGCGCGGATTTCAACGACATGAGGTGTTAACCTGGACGGAAGTAGATGAACTGACAGACGTGTTGGTGCCGCAATTGCAGGCCGTTGGCCCGTTCGATGCAATGGTGATGATTACACGCGGTGGGGTTATCCCTGGGGGGATGCTTGCCGAAATTTTGAATATCCAGCACTTACTGACAGCCGCTGTTGACTTTCCTAGTTCGACCAAGGGTGTAACCACCTGGCCCACCTTCTTGCAGTTCCCCGAATCATCGCTGCTGCGCAGCCGTCGCACGCTCATTGTGGACGATGTGTGGGGAAGTGGCCGCACCAGTACCGCCGTGCGGGGGCGAGTGCAGTCTGCTGGGGCCACGCCATTCACGTGCGTGTTGCATTACAATCCGTATCGGTCGCTATTTAGCAAAGCTGAGCCTGACTTTTACGGTGCCGTGACCGATGCCTACATTGTCTATCCGTGGGAAGTCGACCGGGGGATGCGCGGAATTGCGTTAGGTAATCCAGAGGCTAACTAAAGTTTCTGTTGTGATTTTGAGCAGCAGATGAGCTTTTCTGTTATAATTCGTGTTGGAACAGTATCACGGGACAATAATTTACAAGACTCCCCTGGCACAATGTGACTGTGATCGCGACCAACGCGAAAGGAGTATGGCGTAGTTTGATCGCCGACTACGCTACCTTATTATGGCGGACGTACAACCCAACCCCAACGACATCAACTTCGAAGACCTGTTGGAGGATTCGTTCAGCATCTTCGCCCCCCCACAACGGGGGGAAATTCGCACGGCAACGATTTTACAGATTGACGAGCGCGAAATTATTGTAGACATGGGCGCTAAACGTGATGGGCTTGTCCCATCACAAGACCTTGAACGTCTTGACGATGAGTTCCGCAGCAGCCTTGAAATCGGGGCCGAAATCCCCGTCTATGTAATGAACCCACGCGACGCCCACGACAACCTCGTGGTGTCCATCAACATGGGGTTGCAGCGCTATGACTGGGAAAAAGCGGCTGAGCTGCTGAAAAACGAAGAACCCGTTGCCGTCCGTGTGACGGGTAACAACCGGGGTGGCATTCTGGTGCGCTGGAACCGCTTAGAAGGGTTCATACCCAGCTCTCACCTTACCTCGGCTGGCTACTCAACTGACCGGCGCGAGGCGTGGAACGCACTGATCGGTGAGGATTTAGAAGTCAAGGTGATTGAAGTTGACCAGGATCGCCGCCGCTTGATCTTTAGTGAGCGCGAAGCACAGCGTGAGCAGCGCGCCAAGCAAAAGGCCCGCCTGCTCGAAGAGCTTAGCGAAGGCAAGGTGGTCAAAGGCACTGTCACGGGTATGCGCGACTTCGGCGCGTTTGTGAATCTTGGCGGTGCCGACGGCTTGATCCATGTGAGTGAGCTGGCGTGGCACCGCGTAGACCACCCCCGTGACATTCTCGAAGTCGGCCAAAAAATCGACGTCTACGTGCTCAGCCTAGACCACAAGACCAACCGCATTGCCCTGAGCCGCAAGCGCTTACTGCCTGACCCGTGGGATACTGCGTCTAGCAGTTACCATGAGGGCCAGCTTGTTGATGGGGTTGTGACCAACGTTGTGGACTTCGGCGCGTTTGTTGCCCTGGACGATGGTTTGGAGGGGCTGCTTCATCTGAGTGAGATGGGCGACGGCTCCCTTAAAGAGCCTCACTCCTATGTGAAGAAGGGCGACGAACTGCGCCTTCGGATTAGCCATCTGGAACCTGAAAAGCGCCGCGTGGGCTTCACCCAGCGCTGGGGTACCACAGACGATGATGCCCCCGACGCAACCCCAGAAGGTGCGCCCGAGCAACAAGCACAACAAGAAGAAGCCTAGCATCGTCAATGGCTAACCTCTAAATACACAACATGCCCTTGTTTTCCGTTCGGCAATTTGCACAAAATCAAGGGTGATGTTGTTAGGCCTTGTTGACAGCCCCATACACGGGCGATATAATCTGCCGCGCTTTGTGAGTGTGGCGCTTCTCTAACGCTAAACTGGTATTCATTTCTACCAACCTAGCACCTTCCAATCGAGTACAGCCACATCAGCCCGACGGAACCCCGCCGGGGTTAGTGCTGTTTGCGCTTCGTCACAAGGTCAAAATCATTGCCCGCAGTTGGGATTTATCGAGTAACTCAACATGACCGACCTAATACCAGAATTACAACCCGATTCACTGGACTTCGCCGCGCTCCTTGAGGCGTCCTTCGATGATGATGACCTCGAACGTGGGGACATCGTCAAGGGAACTGTTCTCATCGCAGACAACTACGGTCTCATCATTGACGTAAACCAGAAGCGTGACGGCTTGGTACCTCGCAGTGACCTTGAAAAGCTACATGCAACATCCGACGATTACGAGATCGGCCAGAGCATTGACGTCACCATCATCCGTATGGAAGACGATGATGGCAATATGATCCTGTCGGTGTCGCAGGCAGCCCAAAGCGAGGACTGGCGCAGTGCCGAAAAGCTGCTGGAAGACGACGAAATCTGGGAAACAATCGTTGCCGATGCCAACCGAGGTGGCTTGATCGTACCTTTCGGCAACTTGCGTGGGTTTATACCCGCCAGCCACGTTGCTGACCTGCCGCGCGGCCTGAGCGAAGATGAACGTACCGTTCACCTGTCGCACATGGTCGGCAAAAAGATCAATACCAAGGTGATTGAGGTCAATCACAAGCGCCGCCGGTTAGTGTTCAGCCAGCGTGAGGCCCAGCGCGAACGCCGTGAGGCCCGCAAGGAAGTGCTGCTGGATAAGCTAGAAGAAGGCCAGACGGTAGAAGGTACGGTGAGTGGGTTGCGTGACTTTGGCGCATTTGTTGACCTGGGCGGTGCTGACGGCCTGATTCATATTTCGGAACTGGCTTGGCACCGTGTACGCCACCCAAGTGAAGTCCTCAATGTTGGTGATAAGGTGAAGGTGTATGTGCTGCGCCTAGACGATGAAGGCAAGCGTATTGGCCTTAGCCTGAAGCGTTTGCAGCGCAATCCCTGGCAGATGGTGGACGAAATCTATCATGTGGGCCAGTTAATCGAGGGTAAAATCTCGCGTATTGCACCGTTTGGCGCTTTCGTCAGCCTGGAACCGGGCATTGAGGCGCTGCTGCACATCAGCCAAATGGCCAATCACGAAGTTTCTGACCCGGCCCGCATCGTCACCGAGGGCGAAAACTACCTGATGCGTATCATCAGCATTGAGTCGGAAAAGCAGCGTTTGGGCCTTAGCCTGAAAGCCGTTACCGAAGATGAACGTAACGAGTGGCAGGCCAACCAGACCGAATCTAGTAAGGAAGCCGTCGCTGCTGTATAATTTACAGCAATGATTAGATCGCTAACCAACTGCGCTACCCCTGTAGCGCAGTTTGCTTGAAACCTACACGAAAGGAGGTGAGGTCAGGATGGCATCCGTCAAGCTTAAGCCCAACGAATCGCAAGAAGCATTGCTTCGTCGTTTCCGTAAGAAAGTGACGAACAGCGGTGTGTTGAGCACGGTACGCCGCAAGCGTTGGCACATCTCCAAGAGTGAACTACGCCGCATTGAGAAGAAGAAGGCAATTCGTCGCTCCCGCCGCCGCCAGCGCAAGTCTCAGGGCCGTTAAGGTTCGCACACAGCACCACCACTCCGCTGTCACTGTGTGGCAGCGGACTTTTGTATAGCCTGCAAGTATACCAGTGAGGCCAAATGACCAAACAAGACGATAAAATCGAAGTTGAAGGTACCGTTATCGAAGCCCTGCCCAATACGCAGTTCAAGGTTGAGCTAGAAAACGGCCATGAAGTTCTCGCGTATCTTTCTGGCAAGATGCGCAAATACTATATCCGTATTCTGCTGGGCGACCGCGTCCGCGTGGAAGTGACCCCCTACGATATGAGCCGTGGTCGCATCACGTACCGTTACAAGGACGGCGGCAGCTAGGCGACCATCGGCCTAGTCAATCTCCACAATTGAGTTCCCCCGACGGCTGCGCCCAGTAGCGCTGCCGCTACATTGGTTTCGTTGTATTACCCCATCAGCAAGCTATGGCTTTTCGCCCCAATGAACAGCCATCGCGCCGAACGCAAATGTTTTGAAGGCAACTTTCTGAAAACCGGCTTCTACCATTAGGACGGCCAACTCATCGGGTGTCTTAAACGCCTGCGTGGACTGTGGCAGGTATTCGTAGGCGTCTGCCTGCCCACTAATGAGGCGACCAGCGGTGGGGATAATGTGGCGTAGGTGAATCTCTACCAGCGGGCGCATCACGGTAGGCGGTGGTGGGGCACTGTCCAAGACGACTAGCCGTCCAGATGGTTTTAATACGCGGTGGATTTCTGCCAGGGTGCGCGGAATATCTGGCACGTTGCGCAGCAGGTAGCCTGCTGTAACGGCATTGAAGGTGTTGTCATCAAAAGGCATATTCATCGCGTCAGCCCCCGTCCACTGCACGCGTTTGCCCATACCACGGCTTTGCCCGACGTGCATCATCGGCAGTGAGAAGTCCGCGCTGACCGCATTGACGCCGGGGGTTTGGCGTACTGCCTCAAACGCGATGTCGCCCGTACCACTCGCAATATCAAGCAGGTGATCTCCGGCAGAAACTCGCGCTTTTTCAATGACAAACCGACGCCAGGCCCTGTCTTGGCCACCCGTCATCAAGAAGTTCATCAGGTCATACGTCTGGGCGATGCGCCCAAACATATCTTGCACATAATCGTATTTATCGCGTCCCTGGAGTTGTGCGCCCATTCAGTCAATGCCTAACGGTATCAGAATCAAATCAATTGGCAGTTTAGCACAGCAAGCTGAAGCGCCCGTGAGACAATTAGCGGTTGGGGCGGTCAGCTTCGATGAGTACCCACTCGCCGCTGTGGTAACGCTTCACAGGTTCCAGGCCAGTGCGCCGCAGGGCAGCTTCTACTACCTCGGTTTGTGTAGCAATCAGGCCGCCAAACACAGCCTTGCCACCCGGCTTGACTGCCTGACCGAGTCCTTCATCACACATCGGGATGATAACCCGCGCCAGAATGTTGACCATCGCAAAGTCAAATGGTTCATTGAGCGCCAGCACATCTGCTAGGCTGCCCACTGCCACCTCAATTCGACCTGCCACGCTGTTGCGCACAACGTTTTCGACTGCCGCTTCGACGGCGACCGAGTCGTTATCAACAGCATAGACGTGTTTAGCGCCGAGCTTGGCTGCGGCAATTGCCAAAATGGCCGACCCACAACCCAAATCCAGCACGCGCACGTCGGCGGGCATTACATCGGCTACCGCTCCCAGGCATAACTGCGTCGTCGGGTGCGTACCTGTCCCAAATGCCATACCCGGATCAAGCACAATTTCAATATCATCGTCCTGAAGCGGGGTTTCTTCCCATGCAGGGCGCACAAGCAACCGCCCGATGCGAATGGGGTGATAATGCACCTTCCATGCCTGAGACCAATCCTCGGCGCTCACATTGCGGAATGCGGGCTGTTCAACGGGCAAATGGGTTAGACCCTGAACCAGGTCGCGCTTGACTTGCTCAAGGGACTCATCGTTGGGTAGGTAAGCGCGCACGGTAAAGCGCGTGGCCGTAGGAATGTTGGCTTCATCCCAGGGGTCAGTGTCAGGCAGGTCATCTCGCTCAATCACCACGCCCTGGTAGCCAGATGCACTGAAGACGTCCGCCACCTCATCGGCCAGGGGAGCGTCAACGCGAACTGCAATTTCGATCCAATCTATCGCCATTTACTGAGCCTGTTCGCCACCAAAGAAGTCCATCACGCGGTCGAAGAAGCCACGTCCGTTGTTCTGGGGTTGAACCTCGCTGCCCATGGTGTCTGCAAGCTGCTCGAACAGTGCCCGCTGTTCGTCAGTCAACTGCTGTGGCACTTCAACGGTAATGTAGATCAACTGATCCCCACGCCCAGCGCTACTACCATCACTGCGCAGCCGCGGTGCGCCCTTACCCCGCAAGCGGAACACTTTGCCCGTTTGCGTCCCAGCTGGCACGGTGACTTCGACGTTACCTTCCACGGTCGGCACATCGACACTGTCGCCAAGGGCGGCCTGCGCCACATTGATGCTGATATCCAGGATAATGTCATTTTCCCGGCGCTTGAAGAACTTGTGTTCCTCAACATGGACGACGACATATAGGTTACCGGGAATGCCGTCAACACCTTCACCAACATCACCACCGCCACGAATTTGAATCTGCAAGCCTTCGCGCACGCCTGCCGGTATTTGGACAGTGCGCTTAACACGATTGCGGACGCGGCCATTGCCTGTGCAGCTATCGCACGGTGTTTCAACGACGGTACCGCTGCCGTTACACGTTGGGCATGTATACGTGCGCACCATTGCGCCCAGGAATGTTTGCTGAACGTCGCGCACCTCGCCTGCACCATCGCAGCGCGGGCAGGTTGTGGGGCTGGTACCGGGTTCGGCACCGCTGCCTTCACAGGTTTCGCACGTTTCCAGGCGGTCGTATTCAATATCGTGGTCGATGCCGAAGATTGCCTCCTCGAACGAGATCGTTACGTCAACACGGCGATCGGAACCAGGACGCGGCCCCCTGCGGCGTGTGCCTGTGCGTGTGCCCCCAAAATTGTTGAAGAATTCTTCGAATATGTCCTCGAAGCCACCCACGCCAGAGCTATAGCCACCCATACCGCCCATGCCACTTACACCGGCTGCACCAAAGCGGTCGTAACGGGCGCGTTTCTCCTCGTCGCTCAGCACTTCGTAGGCTTCGTTGATTTCCTTGAACTTCGTCTCAGCATCGTCGTGCTGGCTTACGTCCGGGTGATACTCACGGGCCAGCTTACGAAACGCCTTTTTGATCTCTGATTTGTCTGCATCTCGCGAGACGCCGAGTACGTCGTAGTAGTCTTTTGCCATAGTTTCTCTTGAACCCATACCTGCGTTTCTCTATTCTACAGTTTTTAGCCGTCGAATGTGATAACAAAAAGTGCGCAGGCGGGCTTCACCCACCTACGCACTTTAATCTGTGTCACGCTTAAGCCAGGACTACGCCTCGGTGAATTCAGCGTCTACAACGTCTTCGTCGTCGCCCTTGCCATTGGCTGCGCCATCATCGCCCGGTGCAGCACCGCCTGCTGCCGCGCCGTCCTGGCCCTGATACATGCTGGCACCCAGCCCCTGGATGTGTGCGGAAAGCGCTTCCGTAGCGGTCTTGATGGCCTGGATGTCTTCGCCACCCAGGGCAGTACGCACCTCTTCAATCAACTCGTTGGTGCGTTCCTTCTCGTTTTCCGGCAGCTTGTCCCCGTTTTCGTTGAGTAGCTTCTCTGCTGTGAAAATCGTTGCGTCAGCCGTGTTGCGGACTTCGGCTGCCTCTTTACGCTCGGCGTCCTCGGCAGCATGTGCCTCGGCATCCTTCACCATGCGTTCGATCTCTTCCTCACTCAAACCGCTGCTGGCTGTGATCGTGATCTTCTGCTCACGGCCCGTCGCCTTGTCCTGCGCGCTCACATTGAGGATACCGTTGGCGTCAATATCGAAGGTCACCTCAATCTGCGGAACGCCGCGTGGTGCTGGCGGAATGCCATCGAGAATAAATTTACCCAGCGACTTGTTGTCGTTGGCCATCTTGCGCTCACCCTGCACAACGTGAATCTCAACCTGCGTCTGGTTGTCCGCAGCGGTGGAGTAAACCTGGCTCTTGCGCGTGGGGATGCGGCTGTTGCGGTCAATCACAACATTCGTGATGCTGCCGAGCGTTTCCACACCCAAGCTGAGCGGGGTTACGTCCAGCAATACGATGTCATCGTATTCACCGCCGATGACACCAGCCTGTACCGCAGCACCCAGGGCAACCACTTCGTCCGGGTTCACGCCCTTCTTCGGTGCCTTACCGAAAAACTTCTCGACAGCTTCCTGTACAGCGGGCATACGCGTCATACCACCCACCAGCACGATTGCATCGACTTCGCCCTTGTCCACGTCGCCGTCCTTGAGCGCCTTGCGGATTGGCTCAATCGACCGATCAATCAAGTCAGACACGAGGCTTTCCAGCTTAGCGCGGCTCAGCGTCATGTTCAGGTGCTTGGGGCCGCTGGCATCTGCCGTGATGAAGGGCAGGTTGATGTCCGTGCTGGTTGTGCTAGAAAGTTCCTTCTTGGCCTTCTCAGCTTCTTCCTTCAGGCGCTGCAAGGCCTGACGGTCGTTGCGTAGGTCAATGCCAGCGTCCTTCTTGAACTCATCAGCAATCCAGTTGATGATGCGATCATCGAAGTTGTCACCACCCAGGAAGGTGTCACCGCTGGTACTGCGCACTTCAAACACGCCGTCACCTACTTCCAGGATGGATACGTCAAACGTACCACCACCCAGGTCATAAACGCAGATGATCTCGTTGGCCTGGCTGTTCAAGCCATAGGCGAGGCTGGCTGCCGTCGGCTCATTGATGATGCGCTTTACTTCCAAGCCAGCAATGCGGCCAGCATCCTTGGTTGCATTACGCTGTGCGTCGTTAAAGTATGCCGGAACCGTGATAACTGCTTCCGAAATCGTCTGCCCTAGGTAGGCCTCGGCGTCTGCCTTAATCTTTTGCAGCACCATCGCGCCAATTTCCGGCGGGCTGTAGGTGCGCCCCCCCATGTGGATTTGCACATCGCCATTGGGCGCAGCGCTCACCTTATAGGGGACCGTCTTGATGGCTTCCTGCACTTCGGGATCACTGAATTTGCGCCCCATGAAGCGCTTAGCAGAGAAAATTGTGTTCTCCGAGTTGACAACGGCCTGGTTGCGCGCGGACTTGCCCACGCGGCGCTCGTTGCTCTTGGTGTCCATAGCGACCACGGAGGGTGTTGTACGATCGCCCTCAGCATTTGCAATGATGGTCGGTTCGCTACCTTCCATCACAGCAAAAGCTGAGTTCGTTGTACCGAGGTCGATACCAATGATCTTACCCATGTTACTTCACTCCCGATTGATGATTATCGTGTTTGCAACTAATGATTGAAGATGATTAACCTGCAACTCGCACCAGGGCTGGGCGCAACACTTTGCCCCCTTTGGCATAGCCCTTTTGCAGCGTCACAGAAACGTGACCACTTTCGATGTCGGTGTCTTCGTCAACACCAAGCCCTTGATGCTGGTCAGGGTCGAAAGGCTCGCCCACCGGATCAAGAACGTCAATTTTGTGGATTTCAAGCAGCTTACGCAGGTTACGCCCGATGGCGACCGTTCCGTCAACCCAGGCGTTACCCTGAAGTTCCTCTGGAATGTTGGCTGTAGAGCGCTCGAAGTCGTCTATAATCGGCAAAACGGACTTGATGACATCTAGAACGGCGTTCTCGTGAGCTTCTGCGCGTTCGCGCTCCACACGCCGTTTGTAGTTATCGAACTCGGCCAACGTCCGTTGCCACCGATCACGGCTCTTCTCAGCCTCTTCGCGTGCTTCTTTCAGGGAAACGAGCAACTTCAACTCCTGTTCGCTGATCGGCTCGGGTGCTTCTTGTGCCTCAGGTTCGTCCGGGGGTCGTTCCGGCTGATCTGCGGTGGGGTTGTCCGGCTGCTCCGCATTTGCTTGGGGCTGTTCGGCCTTGGCAGCGCTGAACTGCTCTTCATCAGGTGTTTTGTGATTGTCCGCCAATCTGATGAACCTCCGTTTTACAATATCCTAGCTTTGGGACGGATATTATATCGACTTGCAGGTCGTATTCTGAACGACTCGCAATAGAATTGCGTTAAAAGTGTTGGTAAGTGTGGCTATGCAGTCAGGTGACTGACCTAGTGCTTCACTCACTACCTTTCCGAATGGTAGCAGCGATGTGATAGATTTTTGGAAAGTGGGCAATAGAACTCTATCAGAGTCTTTCAGGGGCGCTGCTTCAGCGGTCGCTCTCTAGGGGAGTGTGGTCTTCGCCGTATAGGTCTTCCAGCATTTGTGTCATCAAAGCGGCCATGTAGCTTACCGTGCCGATTGCGCGGGCGTAGTCAAGGTGTGTGGGGCCAAGGACGCCCAACGTGCCACTGGCATGACCAGGGATGCCATAGCGACTTAGCACCATCGTCAGGTTGCTCAGTTCTTCCCACTTGCCCTCACCAGCGATGACCACCTGCACATCCTGCGAATCGAGCGGGGCAATGATCTCATTGAGGATCATATTGAGTACTGCGCTTTCTTCAAACACGCGCAGGATTTGCTGAGCGCCGTCACTATCAGGGAAGGACGTGACGACATCACTTAAGCCATCACGATACACAACCCGCACCCGGTTGCTATCAGCGCGCTGCATCAGGTCAGCAGCCAATTCGCAAACGTCGCGTTCAAGCGCCTGGAGTTGAATGCCTTTACGTCGTGTTTCATTGGCGTCTAGCCCTGCGCAAATGTCGTTAATGCGGGTGGCGACATTACTCAACACGGGTTGGGACATGGGTTCGGCTAGATTAATCATTTGTTGGTGAACCGAGCCGCTTTGCGTCACGAGAACCATCAGGCACAGCCGCCCTTGAATCGAAATGAGTTCCACATGCTTGAAGCGGGTTGTCTCTGCGACTGGTGGGGTAACCAGGCTAGCGATGTGTACCGTGCGGGCCAACTGGCGCGACGCCCCGCGCAGCCAGTGTTCAATAGCCATTGGCAGGTTCCTGAAGCGCTCCGCAATGTACGTCTGCTCTGCGATGGTCAGGCTATCTGGCGAGAGCAAGCGCTTAACAAAGTAGCGGTAGCCCAGTTCGGTGGGCATCCGGCCCGATGAGGTGTGCGGTGCCGCAATGTAGCCCATTTCGTCTAGCGCAGCCAATTCATTGCGAATCGTTGCAGAGCTGTAGCTAAGGTCGTATGTCTCTTTGAGGTGTTTTGAACTGACCGGGTCGGGCTTGTGGGTGTAGCTGCGAACAACAAGCGCCAGCAACTCTTCCTGCCGACGGGTAAGTTCTGGGAACGGTGCGGTGTCTTGCATTATAGGTAGATGCTTACGTGCTGTGTGCTAACAATAAGGTACTTGCCGTGCGGTTGGCTGTATTCGCTTGGCATGATACCATCCAACACATAGGCCGTCAAAGTCATGACATAGGAGATACACATGAGTGAGAAAACGTTTGAAGTCACCCAGGACAATTTCGAAAACGACGTGTTGGGGGCTGATGTGCCGGTGCTGGTAGACTTTTGGGCAACGTGGTGCCAGCCCTGTAAGATGATTGCTCCCATTGTGGACGACATCGCTGCTGAATACGAAGGTCAGGTGAAGGTTGGCAAGCTAGACGCGGACGAACACCAGGAAATCCTGATGCGCTACGGTATTATGGGCATCCCAACCTTGATGTTGTTCAAGGATGGCGAACCCGCCGCCCGCATTACCGGCTACCGCCCCAAGGACCAAATCCTGAAGGAAATTACGCCGCACATCGGCTAGTTGCAGCCCCAACAACGCAAAACGCCAGCATCACGCTGGCGTTTTTTCGTGTCTCTAATCTGATGCGGTGGTTAGTCCGACGCGGGTTCAGATGCCCGTTCCTCTTCTGGTGCGAGTGGAATGGTAAAGTGGAAGGTTGAGCCATCCCCTAATTCGCTTTCTACCCACACATCACCACCATGCTTCAAGATGATTTCTCGCGTCAGCGACATGCCCAGCCCTGTGCCGGGTTGTTCCTGCGCTTCTTCGTTGGTACTGCGGAAGTACGGCTGGAACATCTGCTTTTGGTCTTCTTTACTGATGCCAATACCGTCATCGGCAACCGTCACATGCAAAAAGTCGCCTTGCACTTCGCCTTTCACAACACGATCCCGCTCAACCACAGCATTTAGCGTAATAGTTGCTCCGTTGGGGCTGTATTTGTTGGCGTTGCTCACAAAGTTGGTCATCACCTGAATCAGGCGGTTGAAGTCACCATTCACGAGCGGCAAATCTTCAGACACGCTATTGTCTAACGTCTGATCTTTTTCTTCGATTTGCGACGTGAACGGTCGCAGCGTTTCCACCACAACGTTGCGGAAGTGGATCGGTTCCGGCTTAATCAGAAGTTCATTGGCGCGCATCTTTGCAAAGTCGCGCAAGTCACTAATGATAAGTTCGGCGCGGCCCACGTTGGACTTGATGACACCGAGGGAGTTCTTTTGCTGCTCGTTAACTTCGCCAAATGCACCGTTCAGCAGGAAGTCTGACCAGGCCTTAACGGGGGTAAGCGCGTTATTCAGTTCGTGAGCGCCAACACCCATCATGCGGCTTTGCAGCTTACTCGCCTGCGACAGTTCGCTGTACAGGCGTGCATTTTCCAAGGCGATGGCCGCGTGGTCTGCCAGCCGTTGCACAAATGCCTGATCGAGGATGTTCAGCCGTGGTTCGCCGTATTTTTCGATCAGTAAGATCGCGATGATCTCGCCACCAGCCAACATCGGCACCGTAATCTGGCTGCTGCCACCGCGCAAACTAGCCACATAATCCGGGTCGATTGCCGTGTCAGGCTGCGCGTCTGCGCGTTTGGTACGCAACACACGGTTCACAATCCCTCGATCCAGCGGCCAGTGGAGGCCGTCTGCACCTTCGGGGTAGTCATCGTCGTCGTAGCCATAAATCGCCAGAATATCGAGATACGGCGGTTCAAAATCCGTATTGACCAACCCCAGCAGCCCCGCAGAAGCGCCACTGTTCGCAATTGCCCACTTCACAGTAATCTCGGCCACACGGCGCATATCCAGCGCACGGTTCAACTCCGTGTCAATCCGCTCTAACGTTTCTAGCTCACGCACCTGCTTGTCGAGCTGTTCGTCCGTCTTTTGGAACAGACGCGCATTTTCAAGGATAATGGCAGCCTGCCCAGCGAAAGTTTCGAGAACGTCCGCGTCCTCCTTCACATAAAGGCCGCCGTCCTGTTTATTGAGGACCTCAAGCACGCCGATAACATCGTTATTGGCCATCAACGGCACGGCTAACACGGCGTTTGTGCTAAATTCCGTGTCAGAACTCACCTCGCCCTGCCAGCGCTCATCTTCGTGCGTGTTGTTCACAATCACCGGCTTGCGCAAAGCCGCAACCTCCCCAACCAAGCCCTGACCAGCCGGCACGCGCTTCCCGATCAGGTCTGCCCCAGAGCCGCCGATCACCACCTGGAACTCCAAATCTCTTTTCCGTCCCGGTCGCGAGGTCAAATCGTCCTCTACAGTGAGCAGCAGCGACCCGGCCTCGGCCTCCAGAATTTCTACAGCACTGGAGGTAATCAGCTCTAGCAGGCGCTCCACATTGCGCTCAGCCTGCAACTGCTGGCTGATTTTGTTAAGTGCGCGGAGCTGACGGGCGCGCTGGTTCGTCTCTTCGAAAAGGCGGGCTTTGTCCAGCGAAGTTGCTGCCAGTGATCCGATGTCTCGGAAAACCTTCAACTGCTCGTCTGTGTAAGTGTAGCCCGCTAGTGTCGTTGCGACGGCTACAACCCCTAAGTAAGACTGCCCAGCAACCAGTGGTACGCCCATCCAGGCGCGTACATCCTCACTGATACCCCGGCTATTCAGATTTTGAATCTTCACAGTGGTGTTGTAATCATCGTGGCGTTCGGGTTGGCCATTTTCCAGGATGCTCGCGAACAAGTCGTTACCCATATTCCAACGGCGATTCTCTTGATCGCGCAAGCGCTCATCAGCTTCCAGGAAGAAAGCGTAGTACATCTGATTGGTGGCCGTATCGCGCAGCACAATGTAAAAGTGCGATACTTCGATGAGCCGTTGCGTTTGATTGCTAATGAGTTCCAACAGGTCATCGAATTCCACGGCAAAGTTCACAGCCTGGCTCACCTGACTGAGTACATCTAGCTCGTTGACGCGGCGCTCAAGCGATTCCACCACTCTAGAGCGCTCTACGGAAATGGCCATCTGGTTGGTGATGTTTTCCAGAAAGCGAATCTCTTCATAGCTATATACAGCCAAGCCCGTTTGCGGTGGCCCCACAACGACGAATCCGTTCAAGCCAGCCTGACTGCGACTCCCGCGTAGGGATGCCAGTAAATGCGCCTTAAGAATGTTCAGCCGTCCCCGTTCCGCGATCAGTTCGGGTTGCCACGCCGTCGCCTGTGAAATTCGGATCGGTACCGACTGGCGTTTGAGCAGTTCAATAAGGTCGCTGCGTGTTTCAAAGCGAACCTCTGTTTGTGGCTGGGACAAAGCATGTGCCACAAATTCGCTACCCTCGTCATTGGGCAGGAACACGAACACAGCCCTTGCATTGAGCGCACGCTGCACCCGGCTGATGTAGAGGCTTAGAATCTCTGTAAAATCCTGGCTGACGGCCACGTCGCGGGCAAAGTTTTCTATTTGCTCTTGATAGGCGCGGCGCTCTCTGAAATAGATGCGGTCAACCTGGGTTTGCAAGCGCGTGCGGAAGGGCAGAAAGGCAACGGCGATGAAGAAGACCACAACACCGACTAAAAACGGATTGCCCGATACATTCGTGGGCATAAACTCAAGTGCCAGCAAGTTCACCCCAAATACGAGTACGGCATACCCGACCACCAAACCAAACAGCATCAGCCCATAGGTGATACCCTGGCTTAGCACACGGTCGGTGTTCAATCCGCGATATTGCAGCACCGCGTATGCGAAACTAATGGGCAAAGCGACGAAAAATGGCATGATGGTCGCGCTGTTGAAGGGCAGTATGACCGTGCTGCCAACCGCAATCGCAATGGCACTGACCACCCACAACGTGATAGGCAGCGCCGGGATTGCCAAACCCACCAGAATCGTATTGATTTGGTCAAGGTGAATGGAGGAGGTGGCAAAACGGCGGCGCACAAGCAGGGTGGCCAGCAGGGTGATATACCCTAGAATGCCTAGCCCGACGGGCAACTGCCACAATGTTGTAAATTGCAACGGAGAGGTCACGAGTCGGTAGGCGTACACTTCGTAGGCCGCAACCCCAGCGAACGCCAGTACAACAATCGCCAGCAGAGCGGGATAACGATAAAGCAACGCGGGACGCGTCGGGAACGTCAACGCGAACGTAAACATGATGGCAGCACCCAGTGTCGTCGCAATGACCCACAAGGGCAGCGCGAAGTAAGTGGTACTGTTGTTAAACACCCCAGCGCTGAATACCGCCAGTGACATACATAACAGCGTCGTCAGCAGCGTGCTGACCTGCCCAGGGCGCAAAAACAGGATGGCAATTCCGATTGCGAGAGCGATAACCCCGGTTATGTACGGAAACACAAAATAGGTTAAGAAGTCGCTGTCTGGCATAGGGGCGGCAACGTAGGTCACGGTACACTGCGCAGCGCCGCGTGCCTCATCGACTTCACCACAGGTTAAATTGCCCGTTTCGATAACTTCAGTCATGCCATCCGCATTTAGTACGGCTTGTCGCCACAGCGTAACGGATACCTGTTCGCCGTAATTTACGTCCGCAAGTGCTTGGACAAATTGTTCGCGTGCTGCTGGAAAGTCATTCTCTGGTAAAGCGGCCCCGTTAATCGCCACAATGTGATCCATCCGGCGCAGCCCAGCCGCTAAACCAGGCCATTCCTGATTGCTAAACGAGGTATGCCCGTCCACAACGAGTGAGTGTGCTGTCAAAAAGCCAGGGAAGGTTTGGCTTCGCCATTGAACAACTGCAACAAGGTAAATCACGCAGGCAATGCTGGCGATGACAACCGCTGCCACCGTCAAGCCTTGCAGTAACCGCAGCCACAGCGTCTGTTGTGTGCGGGCGGGCATCATAATCGTTGTGGATTGGTGGACGAGGCTAGCGCTTTCGCTCATTGCAGCTCACTTTCCTGGAATCCGGCCAGTTGGTTGACGAGCATTTGTAGGGTTGAGGGATTGAGATTGCTCAATGTTGGAAAAATGACATTACGATTCAAATATTTTAGCACATTTAAAACCTAGAATGCGAACACCCCAGGTTCGGATTTTGTTGTTTTTTAGGTTCAGTCAGGCCGCGTTGTTTAATGTAGTATAGGGCTTTGTTATACTCCTGCGTAGACGTACATGAACCAAGGAGGGACGCACATCGCCCAATGACCCGTACTGCGGGCCTGCGCCGCAGGTTCCTAAACAGTCCACCCCAATAACGAACAACATCAAAACGATATTTTCCCGAGCGGAGCCGATTCGCGTCGGACACCAGCGGCCAACCATCCACCTGAAGGAAGAGACGATGTCCAAAGTACCTGGAACGCTTTACACCCCGCCAGAAGAAGACCCTCTCGCTATCCGCCGCAGCACCATCAAGTTGTTTGCTGGGCGAAGCGCAACCGATTTGGTACTCAAAATCACCGAGCGCCTTAATCAGTCGGGCTACACGCACATTAAACCGGGGGAGTATGTCCTCCGTGAGTTTGATAACGAAAACATTTTCGTCCGCCTTAGTGAAAGTGTGCGCGGCCAGGATGTTTACCTGGTACAAACGATGGGGCCACCCGTACATCGCAACATCTTCGAAATGCTCATTATGATCGACGCGCTTAAGCGAGACAGCGCCAAACGTATCAACGTGATTTTCCCTTACATGGCCTACGCCCGCTCAGACAAAAAAGACCAACCGCGTGTGCCTATCACCGCCCGCCTGCTCGCCAATATGATTGAGGTGGCGGGAGCCGACCGCTACATGACCATTGACCTGCACTCTGGCCAAATTCAAGGTTTTTTCAACATTCCGGGCGACGCACTGACCGCCTTTCACCTACTCAGCGATTACATGATCTCCAAACAAATCCCCAACCTTGTTGTGGCATCTACCGACCTGGGGTTTGTCAAAAAAGCGCGAGACTGGTCACAAAAACTGCAAACGGAAACAAATTACATCGAAAAGCGACGCTCGAACAACACCGGGGAATCGGCGGCGTTGTCGTTGGTCGGGAACGTGAGTGGGCGTAACGTGCTGCTCGTTGACGACGAAGTTCTGACGGGCGGGAGTGTCGTAAATGCGGTTGAGTTGCTGCGGCGTGAGGGCGCGCTTGACATCTATCTGGCCTTCACCCACGCGCTTCTTGCTGGCGAGGCCATACAACGGCTAGGTGGGCTGAATCTGAAGGAAATCATCTTTACCGATACGATTCCACTGCCAGAGAGCAAACACTTACCGAATATGACGCAGCTATCCGTCGGGCCAATGTTAGCCGAGGTCATCCGGCGTGCGCACGAGGGCCGCAGTGTAGGCGAACTGTTTAACGAGTAGCGTCTCACCGATTCTGTTATCACCTGCCCAGCAGTCGCGACAGCGGCTGTTTTTGTTTGGTATACACTTCACATCACGAATGCAGGCAATTGCGGTAAGATAGAGGCCGGCAAGCGAATGAGGGAATCTCACAGCACTATGCAGAAAACACTCCGCAGGACGGGGCAAAACGTCCGCCACAACTGGCCATTTTACTTGCGGCTGGCAGCAATACTCCTCGTCGTGGGAGCGATCCTGGTTGGCATCCGGCTACTTGGCGTAGAGCGATTACAAGCCATCATTGACCAGTTTGGCATATTTGCCCCCCTCGTTTACATTGCCTTACGAGCGTTGTTGTGCGTGTTCCCGTTAGGGGCTGGGCCAGTGCAGTTAGCATCTGGGGTATTGTTCGGCTTCGTGCCAGCTTTAATCTACTCAGTCGTGGGATCAACACTTGGCTACAGCATCAGCTTTTGGATTGCACGGCGCTATGGGCGCGATGTCGTCAAACGGCTGCTTGGTGACAACATTGAGCAGGTGGAGGGCTACATCAGCCGCCTGGACAGCTTCACGGGCCTTGTCGTTGCGCGACTGGCGCTGTATTTTGCCTATGATTTTGTAGCGTATGCCGCGGGTCTATCGCAAACGAAATTCTGGCGCTTTGCTTTGGTGACGCTGGTCGTCGGCATACCGCCTGTGGCCTTCACAATTGCCGTTGGCCTGTTTGGTGCTGGCGGGCTGTTCTAGAAGCCCTCACTCGCCCCGGTAAGCTGCCCAGTCTCGTCCGCCGATAGTTGGACATCAACTGCGCCAACAACGCCTTGCAACTGTTCCACTGTGCGCGCCCCGATGATCGGTGCGGTTACGGCAGGTTGGGCCAACAACCATGCCAGCGCAATCTGCGCCATAGGCACACCGTGACCGCTTGCAATCTGTTTGACGACATCCAGCACATCATAGGCACGAGGGTTGCCAATCAAACGCCGTGCGGTGCCGCGTGCCCCTCCCGACTGATCGGCCTGCTGCGACTCCCGTGTGTACTTCCCTGTGAGGAAGCCCGCTGCCAATGGACTGTAAGGAATCACACCGATTTGTTGGTCAGCACACACGTCAGCTAATTCACGCTCAAACTCATCCCGGTGGAGCAGGCTGTAATGGGGTTGTAAGCTCTCACAACGCACATAGTCGCCCACATCACTCGCCCACAGCGCTTTCATCAAGCGCCATGCCGGGTGATTACTCACCCCGATGCTGCGTACCTTGCCCGACTGTACAAGGTCGTCCAATGCGGCGAGGGTCTCATCAACTGGCGTATCTTCATCAAACCAATGTGCCTGGTACAGGTCAATGTAGTCCGTTTGCAAACGGCGCAGGCTGTCTTCTACTGCCCGAACGATGTGCGCACGGCTCAGCCCTTCACCATCGGGGCCATCCCACATGCGGGCGCGTACTTTCGTAGCAATCGTGATCTGGCTGCGGTCGCGCTGGTTGAGCCACTTGCCAATGAGTGTTTCGGATTCACCACCATGATTGCCATCTATCCACTTTGAGTAGATGTCGGCTGTGTCGAAAAAAGTAATGCCAGCGTCCACAGCCGCATCCATGATATTGAACGACGTGTTTTCGTCTGCTGTCCAGCCGAACGTCATGGTACCCAGGCACAACGCACTGACCTCAAGTTCGGTTTTACCTAAAGTTTTGTAGAGCATCTCCCTGATGGCCTCGGTGTTTTTGTTAAACTAGAAAAAGGTTATCGTACCCTGCTATGATAGCCATGCTATTTAACAAACGCATCATCCCACTAACATTCATCTTGCAAATTCACCGTATGGTTACGTTACACACATCCCACCCAATCGACAAACAGGACATAACTCACCTATGCTGAATACCATCAAAAGACTCATCACGGGCGACCCCGCCGAACGCACGCTGAAACAATACGCGTCAGTTGTTGAGGCCGTCAATGCCATTGAACCGCAGATGCAAACCCTTAGCGATGATGAACTACGCGCCAAGACAGATGAATTCAAGCAACGCCTTGCCGATGGCGAAACGCTTATGGATATTTTGGCAGAGGCATTTGCGACTGTGCGAGAGGCCTCGGTGCGCACGATTGGCCTGCGGCATTACGATGTGCAAATTATTGGTGGCACGGTTTTGCATGAGGGCCGCATTGCGGAGATGCGCACGGGTGAAGGTAAAACGCTTGTGGCCACGCTGCCAGTGTACCTGAATGCGCTGACCGGCAAGGGCGTTCACATCATCACCCCCAACGACTATTTGAGTAAGGTCGGTTTGCAGCAGATGGGGTCGGTCTATCGCTTCCTTGGCCTATCCGCTGCGGTGATCCAAAACACGGGCGGCAACCCGAATACAGGCTCGTACTTCTACGACCCGGAATACATTTCTGACGACGACCGCTATCAGAACTTGCGCCCAATCACGCGGCGCGAGGCGTACCAGGCAGACATAACCTACGGTACCAATAACGAATTTGGTTTCGACTACCTGCGTGACAACATGGGCCAAAACCTGGATCAAATGGCCCAGCGTGACCTGTACTTTGCTATCGTGGACGAGGTGGACAACATCCTCATTGACGAGGCGCGTACCCCGCTGATTATCTCCGGCCCGGCGGACAAACCCTCTGACTACTACCAGACGTTTACGCAAATCGTGCGCAAGCTAAAGGTGAGCAGCCAGGAAAGCGTTGACGATGAAGATCGCGAACCGGATGGCGACTACGTAATTGACCTGAAAGACCGCACGGTGTTCCTCACCGAACAAGGAGTGGAAAAGGTCGAAAAAGCGCTCGGCGTAAGCGAGCTATATCACCCCGATCACTCCCCAATGATCCCGTATCTAGATAACTGCCTTCGGGCCAAAGCGCTCTACCAGAACGATAAGGAATACGTTGTCGAAAACGATCAGGTTGTCATCGTGGACGACTTCACCGGGCGTATGATGTATGGGCGACGCTTTTCGGAGGGTTTGCACCAGGCAATTGAGGCCAAAGAGGGTGTAGAAATCCGGCGCGAAAACGTAACGATGGCCACCATTACCTTCCAGAATTTCTTCCGTATGTACGACAAGCTGGCAGGGATGACGGGTACGGCGGCGACCGAGGCCGAGGAATTCGAGAAGATTTACAATCTGGATGTAGCCGTTATTCCAACGCATCGGCCCATTGCCCGCCTCGATCAGCCAGACTATGTCTACGTCAACGAAGATGCCAAGTTCCGGTCGGTTGTAGAAGTCATCAGAGAGCGACAGGAAAAGGGCCAACCTGTATTGGTCGGTACGGCTTCGATTGATACCTCCCAACGCCTTGCCGAATACCTCAAAAAAGCAAAGATCAAGCACGAGGTCCTCAACGCGAAGCAACATGAGCGCGAGGCAACCATCATCGCACAGGCTGGTCGTATGGGCAGCGTGACGATTGCAACCAACATGGCGGGTCGTGGTGTAGACATCCTGCTGGGCGGTAACCCCGAAGGCTTGGCCCGTGAAATGCTCCGCAGGGACGGCATTGATGTGACAGAAGCCAGCCCCGAACAGTGGCAGGAAGTCTATCAAAAGGCAAAAGCGGAAACCGCCGCCGAACGTCAGGCGATCCTGGACCTGGGTGGGTTGTATGTGTTGGGCACCGAACGCCACGAGGCGCGCCGCATCGACAATCAGTTACGTGGTCGCTCTGGCCGTCAGGGTGACCCCGGTGAGTCCCGCTTTTTCGTCAGCCTGGAAGATGACCTGATGAAGCGGTTTGGTGGCGACCGCGTGAAAGGCGTGATGGCCTGGGCCAATATGCCAGAAGATGAACCGATTGAGTCTGGCGTTATTACGCGCACCATCTCACAGGCACAGGTTCGCATGGAAGGCCACAACTTTGACATCCGTAAGCGCGTGCTTGAGTACGACGATGTGGTGAACAAGCAGCGT
>CAWUJQ010000024.1:0-24816 GCA_963922445.1 uncultured bacterium | reverse complement strand
CGTCACGCCGCCTGTGCCCAGCGAGGCTACATCTTCGCCGCCGCCTGCTCCGCCACCCGTCACGCTAACCGCAGGCGGTGTGCCCCCCACAAAGAACGGGTTCGACGTTGCCGACACATCACCAGCCGTAATCACCACCGCCAGTTCCGACCCAGGCGTGACATTTGGCACGGTTACGTTCAGGTTGACGGCACCGTTGGTATCAGTCGTGATTTGTGCGGGCAGCAGTGCCGTCCCGTCAGCAGCTTGCAGCGTCAGTTCTGCCGGGCTGCTCACCGGGAAGCCGTTACCCAGCACTGTGAGCAATGTGCCGCTGTTGCCCGTGACGGGCGTAATGGCAATCACCGGGCCAGATGCACCCGCTACCGGGATGTTCAGTACATCACCGCGCCGGATCAGGCTCACAACACCCGGATTCGCTTCACGCAGCGCTTCCACGGTCGTATCGCAAACAACGGCGATGCGCGTCAGGCTGTCGCCCGGTTGCACGGTGTATTCAGTGCCACAGTCACCCTGAGCAGCAGCAGGCGTTACGATGAAGGCCGCCAGCAGCGCCATCAGGCCGAAAATTTTGACGGATGCGTTCGTCATGGTGTCCTCACTTTGTAATGACTAAGTCCAATCGCTACTGTAGTTTAACCGACATTTGCCGATTGCACCTACATTGTGGCAGACTGTGTCTGATTTTCACACAAAAGTTGTGCCCTCATCTGCTTGACAATACTGGTATGACCAGTGTAAAGTAAATTTATCAACTGGTATGACCAGTTTAATGTGAGTCATGGACAACCAACAGGAAAAAGCAGTGGATCGTGCCCACCGCCTCTTGATCGAGCGGATTGTGACGGGCGAATACCCTATCGGGTCTGACTTGCCCGGTGAGCGCACGCTGAGTAAAGACCTCGGTGTGGCCCGCAACGCTCTCCGCGAAGCGCTCCAACGGCTAGGAGCTGGCGGCTGGCTGGAAATCAGCCAGGGCCGAGCCACGCGTGTGCGCGACTATCTGCGCGACGGCAACCTGAACATCCTCATCGACCTGCTCGGTATTGACCAAATCCAGCCCGTGGCTTTTGTGCCCGATATGCTACAAATGTGGAGCTTGCTGGCCCGTGACTACACCGCCAAAGCTGTTCAAAGTGAACCGTCCCGCGTGATTGAGCGCCTTGACCTTTACACATCGCTCGCAGATAGCCCAGAGGCGTCTACTCAGGCCATGTGGCAGCTTCACCGCGCTCTGCTAGACTACTGTGGCAATACTGTGTACGGTCTAATATTCAACAGCTTTGCGGGCTTTTACCAGCAACTTGCCCTAAAGCATTTTCAACATGAAGCTAACCGCGAACGCGCCCGTCAAATGTGGCATGACCTGCGCGCAGCGACCATCGCCATGCAGCCCGATGCAGCGGCTACCATCGTTAGCGACTACCTGCGCCGCAGCGAGGGGCAGTGGCGTCAGACTGATGAGGCCGCATTTGACAATGCCCTGGATAGCCCCCAAGATCGTAACTTGCCAGAAACCGAGGAATAACCATGCACGAGCGCAACGCGCAACCTAAGCACCCCCTTGCCCGCCTATTGGCCTATTCCCGTGAGCCAGTCAACAGCCTGACGCACGGCATCGGCGCATTGTTGGCCCTCGTTGGCATGTTCTGGCTCATGTGGATGGCCCGTGACTATCCGGGCCGCGTGGTTGCCCTGGCCATCTTTGGGACGAGTATGGTGCTGCTGTATACCGCCAGCAGTGTGATGCACTTTTATAACGGCAGTGAGTCGGTGCTGCATCGCCTCAATCAGCTTGACCACGCCGCGATATATTTACTCATTGCCGGGTCTTACACGCCGTTTTGCTACACCTTCTTAGAAGGCGGCTGGCGCTGGGGGATGCTCATTGCGGTGTGGGTCATTGCCCTGGCGGGTGTGATCCTGAAGCTCGGCTTCAATATGTACGGACACATCTCAACGTTGTTCTACGTTGCTATGGGCTGGATCGCGGTGATCGGCGCGCCCGTCCTGTTTCAGTCAGATTATGTGCCCGCCATGTGGATGATTTTGGCAGGCGGGGTGGTATACACGCTGGGGGCGGTCATCTTTGCCATCCGCCGCCCCAACTTCCATCCGCACTTCGGCCACCATGAAATCTGGCATCTTTTCGTGATGGGCGGCAGCGCGCTGCATTTCGTGGCCGCCGCCATCTGGGTTGCGGGCTGACGATAGCTTCTATTCGCTATAGTGTGGGGCACTTAGATCACAGCGCCCCACCGTACCCAGCAATATCGTGACTGTGCAGGAAAAGCAGTTTACAACATCAATGCCGCCCGCAATCCCTAATCACTCACGACTTAAAACTCCCCTAATTCACCTGATCGGCCACCAATACCGACTCAGGAATCGGCTTCAAACCGCTCTCACCGGACGGACCCGAACTTACCAGCTTCACCCCGTCGTGGGTCACATCAACCAAATTGCGAATCATCAGGCGGCGCATTGTCTGATCGACTGAACGTTGGCGGTCGGTTTCGTTCCAACCCAGTTCGTTCCCCATGATGTCGGCAATTTCCGCCAACAGTGGCACACTGATCTTACCCAGCATCGCCAACAGGGAGCGGCGCAGCACCAAGTCTTGCACGGTCATCGTCTTTTCATAGCGCGTGATGTAGATGACCTCACGCCGCGAGTAATCCGGCATGTATTGCAGCGGCGCGTCCTCGTCTTCGCTGATGAACGCCGCAATCTCGCTGGCAACGGTACCATAGCGATTCAGCAGCGTTTCTACACGTTCCGTCGTCAAGCCATATTTGCTGGCCACAGACGAAACCCACTGCGTGCGATCCCGGTCGCTCGTCGGGAAGTCCTTACCGCCGCCAATCGGCATATTTTGCGTGTCCAGTTGGCGCGGCACGCCCAACTCTTGTAGTACTTTATCCGCGGTTTGCTCACCAAACGCCCGGAACGTCGTCCACTTGCCGCCAATCAGCGAGTGAATCGGGAAGGTGGTGCCGCTGCCCGGTTCCAAGGTGCGGATGCTGTGGTCGCGGCTAATCTGGCCTGTGGTGGCCGCATCTTGTGACGGCAGCGGACGCACACCGGAAAATGTGAATACCACATGGTCACGCTCCACGTGCAAATCTGGGAAGACTTTGCCAATGAGCGACAAAATGTACTGAATTTCGTCCTCGGTGCAAACCGCCTTGTCGGGGTTGTCCACGCGGATGTCGGTTGTACCTGCCAATACCCGGTCTTCCAGCGGGAAGATCAACACGATGCGGCCATCGTCGTTCTCAAAGAAGATTTCGTTCCCGTTGAGGCTGTTGTACAGGTCAGGGTGGTCAATGACGAGGTGCGACCCCTTCGTGCCACCGATGAAGTTTGTATCCCGGCTCATGTTCTGGTTGGCGATGTCAATCCACGGGCCAGCCGCATTCACCACAATCTGCGGTTTGATCTCGTAGGTCGTGTTGGTGAGTTCGTCTTCTAGCGTGACGGTATCGCCGTCCGCATTGACCACACCCAGGTAGTTCACCGCCCGTGCGTTCTCGTTTGCCGCTTCTGCATCAAAGATGAGTTCCATGCAAATGCGTTCCGGGTACGGCATCCACGCGTCGTAATACGTCGCGGTGACGTTGATGTCTTTGTTGATACCGGGGAAGCGCCGCAGCGACTCCTCTTTGCTCAGGAACTTGTGCGTGGGCATACTGCGCTGGGTCGCTGCGAAGGCGTCGTACATCATCAGCCCCAACTTAATGATAAACGCGCCACGCTCACGTGGCTTGCTGGTCAGGCCGAGGAACTTCAGCGGCGCATTGAGTGTGCCGCTCATCCACTTGAAAATCGGGATGGTTGTTGGCAATGGCTTGACGTAGTGCGGCGCGTTTTGCAGCAGGCGGTTACGCTCTGTGAGGGCTTCTTGCACCAGCCGGAACTCCGCATTCTCCAGGTAGCGCAGGCCACCGTGCATCATGTGCGATGACGCCGCACTCGCGCCAGAGCAAAAGTCTGCTTTTTCAGCCAACAGCACGTCCACGCCTTGCAGCGCCAACTCACGGAACGTGCTAATCCCGTTGACGCCGCCCCCAACAATCAAAACTGAAATGTTTGGTTGTTCTTTTAGTTTACTGAGTGTCTCTTGTCGGTTCATGAAAAATGCCTTTACACTAAATTGTGAATCGTATCACTATATTATCGCGTCCCTGACGCCGCGTCACCTGTGAGATAGCCACCCACCTTTAACCGGAGTTCAAATATGCCAGAAAAACTAATCCTCTGTTCAGATTCATCCCGCGAAGCAGGCGAACCCATCGCCGGGTCTGCCACGCCCTATCGCGTGTGGCTGCTGCTAGAATACCGCCCGGTGTGGCAGGCCAAAGCCGCCAAGCCCGGTAACAACACCATCGTGGAACAGGCCACCAAGCACATCCACGCGGCCCTAAACGCCGCGCCAGATAGCAAACTGCTGTTCATCCGCCAGCAAAGCCGCAAAGACGGCCCGCTGACCGCGTTCATCGTCTACAGTGACGAAGCCAACCCACGCAGCTACCGCATCACGTTCGATGACTACGCCGACCTGCTCAACTTTCCGCTGGCCGATATGCTCAACGGCACCATAGACGAAAGCCTGCGCCACGACGCGCCCGTTTATACCGTCTGCGCTCACAAAGAGCGTGACCGCGCCTGCGGCACCTATGGCTGGGGGGTTTACACAACCCTCACGCAGTCTGCTGGGGAGCAAGTGTGGCAGTCTACGCACATCGGCGGGCACCGCTTCGCCGCCACGATGATTGCCTTCCCGCACGGCACCTACTACGGCCACCTTGACGCAGGCGAGGCTCCGGCACTGCTCCAAGCAGAGCAAAACGGCGCGATGCTGCTCAGCAAGGTACGCGGACGCGCCTGCTACCCCAAGCCGACGCAAGCTGCTGACGTTAAGCTGCGTGAGCAACTCAGCCTCACCCAGTATAACGCGCTGCGCCACGTCGAAACGGTGGAAACGGGCGATAACGCATGGCGCGTTACCTTTGCGGATGCAGCCAACACGCACCACACGGTAGCCGTGACCAAACACGAGTCCGACTTTACCGTCTACGCCAGCACGGGCAATGAAACTCCTGACCACGTTCCGGTCTACAACGCCCGCGTGCTTGCGGATTAGGTTGCAAGGCGTTTCAAAAGGTAGGCTTTTTACCCAAACATTGGGGGAGGCCCGTTGCCCCGCTGATGGAATTCTTATATAACTGTGCTGCTGTGCCGATCACAGGTGGGGACCGGGCACACCCTCAATACGTCCCACCATCTATCTACCAGAGGAATCCAATGTTTGGTCTGAAGTCCTACATCAACCGCAAAGAACGCGAAGAGGCAGACAAAAACCTGCCCAAGCTCATGTTCGAGGGGTTGCTTTTGGGTGGCACCGGCTTAGGCGTGCTGGCCCTCATCTTTGAAATCGCTGCGGACGCCTTTAGTGTGGCCGCCTATCAAACGCTGTTGGCCATTGGCGGTGCTGAAGGCCACCACGAGATTGCCATTGCTGCGTTTATCGTCCTTTCCGTGATGCTGTTCTTTGGCATCGTTCCGGCCTACAAAGCAGGTGCGTATCTTAGCCCCAATGCGGGCGGTAGCGGCCCCCTCGTGGAAGCCATCGGCCCGCCCCGGATGCGCGTCTTATCGTGGGTCGGAACGAGTTTGTTTTTCCTGGACGCGGTGCTGACGATCATCATCAGTTCAATTTCTGCCGCAGACGTGACCATGCTCATCGCCCCGCAGTGGGCACCGTACCGCATTCTATTGGCAGAGGTGTACGCCTTCTTCATCATGGCCGTCCTCGTCATGATGGGGCCAAAGCGTGCCGTCCCCCTGTTTTTGATCGGGGGTGGCGCATTTACCATATTTACGCTGATTGCCCTCGGCATCGTCGGTTATACCGCTGCCTTTAACCCAGAGTGGGCCTTCCTCACTGCGCCCATCGTTGAACGCCTGGAAGCAACGGGCGTTGCATCACACGTTGAGGTGGCCACCCAAAACCTGTCTGCCCTGTCACAAGCCACCGTCTTTACGCTGTTCTTGCGCTCAATGTCCAGTGCGATGCTCGGCTTTAGCGGCTATGAAGTCATCCCAGCGAGTGGTAAACACGCTGCCCGCCCCAAGTGGAAAGTTATCAATACCGCCCTCACGTTGGCTGCCGTCTTCTTGATTGGTACGGGTGTGCTTCAGTTGTTTGCCGCCTCTCGCTGGAACATCCCAGCAACGGAAGGGTACAGCACGCTGCTCATCGAATACGAAATTGTAGCCGCCAAGGTGTTCGGCAGCGGCGTACCCGAAGATGTCGTCCCCACGGAAAATGACTTTATCGAGGCTGAAGAAGTCTTTGTTGATCGCAGCATTCAAGAGCGGTCACTCGGCGGGGAGGGCGGTTCAGAACCCATCACGGGGGCTGAACGAGAAGCTGCCATTGAGGAGTTAGCGACCACTATTGCCTACGAACGGGCCATCAACACCTCGCTCAACGACGGCAGCGGCCAGGCGATATTGACCCTCTCTGGTGTACTGCTGGCGATCATCTTGCTGCTGGCGCAGGGCGGTGGTTATGTGGGTGGAGCGGCGGTTGCATCGAATGCAGCGCAACTTGGCCGATTGCCCCGCTTTTTCCTCAATGACCGCTGGGGCATTGGCGTGATTTGGGGTGCTGCGGCCATCACGATTCCTATCGTCCGCGAGGTCGTTATCGTGGAGGCGTACTATGCGTTTGGCTTTGTGAGCGCCTTCATGATTACCAGCACGACGGTGTTCTTCGTGCGCCAGGACGTGGTGCAAGCGCGGGGTATTGAACCTGGTTCAGGTGAAATCCGGTCACTGAAGTTTGCGGGCTTGCGCGGCATGATTGCCAGCTATTTGATGGGCCTGATCCTGGTCACACAAAAAACAGACGCGCTGTTCATCATCGTGACGTTTGGCGCGCTGCTCACCGCCATGCAAGTGTACATCGCCTACGGCGGCTTCCGGCCCAGCAAAGAAGAATTTGACGCTGCAATTGAGCCGGGCGACCCAGACGCGGTGACTTACCCTAACGGCTGGATTCGCGCTATGGATGAAGCCCGTCAACGCGGCACAGCAGACCTGCTCAACGACTTGATTGCCGAAGGCAAGATGATTAAGTTCAATGTGCCAACCGATTCCATCCGTGAACTGGTCGTGTACATGCGCAAGGTGCGCCGTGAGTACTGCTTTAATCACGCCCACAACGGCCATGAGCGCTTTACCGAACCCAGCAGCGAACTTGCGCTGATCTACGACCAGGCCTACGGCCAGCGCCACGACCTGCTCACCCAGATTGAATCCAAGTCACACTACGGCATCTTCACGTTTATCGACAAGTACTATCACAACTGGGTCAACTACGAACACGGGCGCGATCCCGCCACCGTGCAGCAGGCCATGATTTCTATCCTGTTCCCACGTACCGACTCCAAGCAGATTTGGGATGAGTATCAACGTTATGAGTGGCAAAAAATGCCAGAGGAAGTGTGGCAGTTCAGCCGCCAGCGCTACAACTGGGCCAAAGACCAATGGCCAAACCTCAGCGACCGCATCACAACCGTGTGGACGCTGCAAGAGTTGGGCCTCATTCCGGATGAAATCGACGTGAAGACGATTGTCGCCATCACCGAACGCAACGACTTGGCCGCCGTCGAGATTCACACCCACGGCCCTACCGAAGAGGTTGACGACCCTGACCACGTGGGCACAACTGTCATTCATCCCAGCAAAAACAGCAGCAGCGCCGACGATGAATCCTAGTTTGGCGCACGGGGTGTAGCACCGCTGCACCCCGCCCTCTACTTATGCCAACCCGTACCCTGACGCGCTGGTGGCTGTGGCTGCATCTGGCAAGCATAGCCGCCCTCCTGTGGCAGCCCAGCCAACCGGCAGTCATCCTGGGCCGCTACTCCCGTAATGCTGCGCTGCTGGTGCTGCTGCTCACGCTGGCGATTCCAGCGGTCGTGTGGGCTGCCCGTTCTATACCCCGCTGGCCCGCGCCCCCTGCCCGCCTGGGCTGGCTGCTTATCGCCGTGAGTGCGCTGTTCGTCGGCCTGCTGTGGGGGATGCCGTCTGCGTCTGCCGTAGCTTACAAAGTCGCCAGGATTTACGTTACTTTCGTTGTGTTCACGGTTTGCGCGTGGGCTACCACTCGCATTGACGATACCCAATCCGTCGGGCCGTCACGTTGGATCGCTCCTATATTGGCAGGGCTAAGCCTGATGCTCATTGTCAGCGTGGCGGGCCGCTTCCCCGGCGTGCTGTGGACGGACGAAGGCTATATGGTCAGCACAGCGCTCGGCTTCAACCGCACTGGCTCACCCGTCCCGTTGATGTGGCAGCCCTACAACAGCGCTTCGTTTTCGCTGTCTTACCTGGGCATGGGCGTATGGTTCCGGCTGTTTGGCGTGAGTCACCTTGCAGCCCGGCTGTTCACCCTGACGATTGGCCTGGGGATGCTGCTGGTGATGTGGTTCGCCATCCGCAGCGCCTATGACCGCTTTGCCGCGTGGTGTGCCGTGATTGCAGGGGCCTTCGCGGTCATCTACCTCAACGTGCTGCGCCAAGATATGCTGTCGGCGTTGTATCTGTCTGTGGGGCTGCTGCTCTATGGGGTCGCCACGCGGCGGGGAATCGCATGGCTGCATCTGCTAGTGGGCTTCTTCGTCGGCTTCGCCATTGACGGGCATCAGCTTGCGTTCCGGCTAGGCGTGGGCTTCGGGTTAGCTTACACGGTCGAGTATGGCATCCGTCTAATCCGTGACCGGCAGTGGGTTTATGCGCCATTCTACTGGCTGGCCACTGGCGGGATTGCCGGTGCAGCCGCCTATTTCGCGCTATATGGCGCGCTCACCACACAGTTAGACGAATTCGCGGGCGGGTCGTACATCGTGCTGGCCTTTGACCTGGGCAACCTGAGCCAACAAATCGCGCTGTCCTTACAGAATATCCCCGTGTTATTCGGACTCGGTTTGTTGGGGGCTGTCGTGGCGCTCCAACGCAACACACCGCTCGACCGCCTGCTGCTAATCGTCGGCGCGGTCAGCGTCCTCGTCCCCATGACGCTGTATCCCGTCTTCCGCTGGTACTATCTCGCCCATACGTTGCCTGTGCTCATGCTATTGGCCGCTAGATTGATTGCGAACCTACCAGACCAGGCCGTGTTGCGAAACGTTGCTGTGCTGCTGATAACCGTCGCCGGGGCGGGCTACGTCCTGCGCGGGGCTATCCACAACTCCCAGGATTACAGCCCAGCCCACGCCGTCGCCCGCGAAATGCGTGAGGTCGTCCCGGCGGGCACGTCATTTACAGGCGTTGACCCGTTTTACGTGGTCATGCACGATTACCCCTTCTTCGAGCAGCAAATCATTACGCTGCTGGGCAACCAGGAGAACGTCACGGCAGTAGAAGCGTGGGAAATCGTCGCACCGGGGGCTATCGCGCTGGTCAGTGACTACCCGTTGCCCCCGCCAGCCGGTATCATGGCTTATATTGAGCGCCACGGCATGGTCAAAACGCATTGCTGGCAAGCCGCCCCACTCGGCACAATCGACCTGTACATGACCGGGGCCGACGCGCTACCCTCCGGTGAATGCACACAACTTGATGAGGCCAACCGATGAGTGATAACCTTCCGCCAGGGCACAAATTCGATGCGGGCCGCACCCGCGCCACCCAAGCCGCCATGAAAGCCATGCAGGATGCAAGTTACATGGCCGCCGACCTGCTTGCACGCCACGTCACGGGCGACTGGGGCGACCACGACCCCGAACAAAAGGCCGCCAACGATGCCGCCCTTGCCAACGGTGGCCCGCTGCACAGCATCTATCACCTGTCAAACGGACAGGAAATTTGGGTCTTTACAGAAGCTGATCGCAGCATAACAACCATCTTGCTGCCCTCCGATCAAGCCGACTCATAGCGAAAAGCGGTCATTTTCCCGCTTTACGCGGTTTCGATTGGCAATTTTGTCGCGCGCGGTAATCTTATTGAGCCGGTCAACAAAGACGACCCGCTAACAAGCAGCGACTCCCACGCGTCACCATAACCCAACCCCCAAAAGATCAGCGTGTACGCTACCAACATCAACGTGAGCCACACAAACGGCAGCACGAACAGCGAAACCGGGGCATACATCGCCAACACGCGGTCACGCAGTTCATAGGTATTTTGACGCGCCAGCGCCAACCGCGCCCGGAAGAGTTTGTTCATCCCCGCGTAGTACCAGTTTATCAGCGGTGTGTTGATGGCACGCGGTACGATGAGCGTGTGAATGGTGGACTGAATCGTGATAAAAACAAGCAACACACCCGCTAAAAACACAAATGCGCGCAATCCATACCAGGCAATCAACAGTAGCATAGGCCCATCCCTGTAACACATACAATAGATTGAGTTCAGAAGAAACCCGTTGGGCAGCGTTGCCATCATACGTCATAATCAGCCGTGTGCAGCCTGAAAAAAGGAACGGTTATGAACGATGTAACGGAACTCAAAAAGCGTGTCGGCGAAGCCGCCGCAGCCCGCATCGAATCTGGAATGCGTGTGGGCCTGGGCACCGGCTCTACGGCAGTGTGGATGGTGCGGCGCTTGGGGGAACGTCTGCGGGATGGCGACTTAACCGACATCGTCGGCGTGCCTACGTCAGAGCGCACCGCACAGGAAGCGGCATCCCTGGGCATTCCCCTCGCAACGTTGGAGGACTACCCTACGCTTAACCTCACGATTGACGGGGCCGACGAGATTGACCCGCAGTTGAATCTTGTCAAGGGGGGTGGCGGCGCGCTGCTACGCGAAAAAATCGTCGCACAGGCCAGTGAGCAATTTATCATCGTGGCCGATGACCGTAAACTTGTTGATCGTCTGGGCACAACGTTTAAACTTCCCGTGGAGGTGGTCGCGTTTGGGCACGGGTCGCAAATTGCGTTCTTTGAGGGCTTAGGGGCGCAACCCGCGCTTCGCCTCAACGACGACGGCCAGCCGTTCCTCACCGACAGCAACAACTACATCTACGACTGTACCTTTGCCGACGGAATCACCGACCTGATGGCTACTGCTGCACGGCTTTCTGAGCGGGCGGGTATAGTCGATCACGGCCTCTTTTTGGGGATGGCAACCCTGGCAATTGTGAGTACACCAGATGGCGTTGCGGTTTTAACGAGTGAAACGTCGTAGTTTAAGAAGGCTGGTGCTTCATCAGGCGATGGAGCCAATAGGTGGCCCGCTTGTAGTTCATGTCGTTTTCTTTTTCTGCCTTACCGCAGCGACGCGCAAACCGCCGCCGGTCATCCGCGAACAGCGCCAATGCCATCCAATCCGTAACTGATGCCGGAGCCAGTTCGTCGCCCGCTTCCAACTCTGCTGACCGCTCCTCTAACATCTGCATCAGTTCGCGGTTGAAGCCTTCCATGCGCAGGGTGTCGCCTCGCTTGATGCGACTCAACAGCATCATCTGCACGTTGCGGAGTTGTGTGTTAGAGAGTGTTTTTCTCGCTAAGTCATTGGCTCTCATGGATAGGGTAAGGCTTTCATTCCATTTTGTGACAACTAGCGTATTACAACATATTTGTTTCACAATCGCCAGCATGGATATGTCACGGGCGTGTCAATAAGATGTTACGCCGTGGGTTGGGGCCGTCGTGATAGATACTCCGAAACTGACCGCCCCTGGTTCGGCGGCAGTGAGCGCCCTGCAAAGGTTGCTATCATCACCATCGTGATAGCAAGCCCGTTTCCAAATCGGTCAAAGTCCCACTCCGTAAGCCAGAACACCCCGATCAACAAACTCAGCCCGATAATGAGAACGGCTTCGCGTGGGCTGCTATGGCGCAGCAACAAGAAGACACTCCATACACCGTATAAACGCGTGTACTCGCCAAAAATGAATATCATCATAATCAGCAGCCAATAAAGCTCGCTAACCGGGATGTCGTCTAGTGATCGCAACGTCAATCGGCCCTGCTGGAACTTGAACGATCGCAGCAAGATAAGCACGCCTAGTAATGCCGCTGCCGCAACCGGGCCGTGTATGTTCAGGTAGTCGAGGTAGTCATCTCGACCCGGCAGGAATCCTGTTACGAGTTCATACCATCGCCAATAGATGCCCACGCCATAGAAGATTGGCGGCAACACAATAAACACAGCAACCGTTGCCAGCGCCCGCCAGTCGCGCTGCCACAGTGATAGCAACCCATCAACCAGCAACACAAATACCGTTTCCTGGGGGCGAATGAGTAACATTGCCCAGGCAATACCACGCGGCACGCCCCGCCGCTGTGTCAACAGTAACAGCAACCCCAGGCCAGTCATGGTTCCACTGATGTTGGCGGCGGCAGTCGCAAACAACACAAGCGGCGTAAAAATAACCAAAGATCGCGTCCCCAACTCTGACCAGCGCTGTGAGGTTGATGTAATCAGCAGCAATATCGCAGCCAAGTCCCAAAAGGCCGAATATCTCGGCCCCAAGTACGTGAATACAGCTATAAAAGGCCCGCTGTGGGGCAAATAGTACCCGGTGCGCGTCTGACCATCGAGTTCATACGTGTAAATGTCACCATCCCCACCTAAGAAAAAGCGCTCGGCTAACTGGCGATGAATCTGATTATCATGATCGTTGACCAGATACGTTGCTGCCGCTATCCCAGCGATCAAAGCACACGTCAATCCCACAAAAAGCAGCCGCGAGTAGGGCATCAGCGGATTGGAGGCGGCGTTTTCCTCTGGATCAGGTGTTAGGGGTAGTGCAAATTTGGAAAACATGAGGACTCCGTATAGTTGGGCTAGGCTTTTGATGCGTCGTCGGGTTTGGCCAGCGCAATCACGCGATCACCAGGGTTCAACGGCGGTGGTTCCGCGTTCGTCCATACATTCAACTCTTGATCCTGCGTTACCGAAAACAGCGGCAACATACCATTTCGCAATTGCGCCTCCGCCGCAGGCACATCATCCACAGCAAGTGTCTCAATTTGAGCGCCGTTGGCAATGAGCTGGTTGATGTAGTCATAGGTGACATCATCACCAAACAGTTGACGCCCGCTCAACTCCTGTGAGATGTCGTTCTCGTCCTGCCTGCTGGCTAGTTGATACACTTCGCTGCGGTTGAACACCCCACTAAAGCGCACGCTGGCCAACGAGTTCACTTCACTGTTGGGCGTCATGGCTAACAGGCGACCCACCCCACCCAGGTCAATATCATCGATTACCGACTCTGCCAATATATTGCCCTGGTATGTCTCCAGATTGTCGCGCTGCGATGCCAGTATATTCCCTGGGTTCGAGTCCGCCATAATAACGCGAAAGCCAAGCTCACTTAGCTCAATACCAATGCGCCGTGCCCACTCCTGCGCGCCCAGCAGCAATACGCCCTGTGGGTAGCGTTCCGTCACGTTGAGCCAACGCGCGACTAAGCCCGCCGTCAGGCCATAAAGCACCACCGTCGTGATAATAATCTCAAAGGTGTAGGACACCAGCAAATCGGGGTCATCATAAGCAAACCCTTCTTCGGCCAGTTCCACGGCAAACAGTGATGCGACCGATGCTGCGACGATACCACGCGGTGCCATCCATCCCAAAAACACCTTATCTCGCCACGTCAGCCCAGAACCAATCGTCGCGATAAATGTCACTACCGGACGGATTACAATAATCGCGATCAAAAACCAGATGGCCCCCCACCGGAACACCGTCAGGCTTGCCAGTTCCAACCGTGCCGAAAGCAGCACAAACAGAATCGCAATCAGCAGGATTTGCAAATTCTCTTTGAACTCAATGATATGGCGCGTGTCCGTCCGGTTTTGATTGGCCATGAAAAAGCCCATCGCCGTCACTGTCGCCAAGCCCGACTCCGGCTGGATTACGTTAGAAATTGTAAACGAGATAATAATAAACATAATCGTTGCAGCATTTTGCAAATTCACCGGCACAATCGTCCGGCTGTATAGCTCCGTCATGATGCGTGCAAACACCCACCCGCCCGCTACGCCAATGACCACCGTGCGCAGCGTTGTAGAAACCACCACCGCCACCCTGCTTTCCGTCGTACTCAGCAAGACCCCTTCAAACACCAGCAGCGCCAACAGTGCGCCCACCGGGTCAATGATAATGCCTTCCCAGCGTAAAATATGGCTCAAGCGCACGCGGGGCCGAATTTGTTGCAGCAGCGGAATAATGACCGTTGGCCCGGTCACGACCAACACGGCCCCCAACAGCAGCGACAAGCGAATGTGCAGCCCCAAAAACACACGGGCAGCAAGCGCCGTTACAAGCCATGTGACCAGCGTTCCAATGATGATGAGCCGGTAGACGACAGCTACGTCCTCGCGAATTTCACTCAGGCGCAGGCTCAGCCCGCCTTCAAACAAAATTATCGCCACAGACAGCGATACAATCGGGAACAGCAAGTCACCCAACAGGCGGTTAATATCCAAGATGCCCGTCAAAGGCCCGGCGATAAGGCCCGCCATCAACAGCAGCAAAATGGACGGCAAGCCCGTGCGCCAAGCGATGAGTTGGGCACCCACGCCCAGCCCGATAACCAGCGTTAACGCAATAAGTAAATCATTATGCACGGTTGATCTCCTACAGGTCAGGAGCGGCGGGCACGATGCCCGCATCAGGAAGAATACGATTACGGTAACTATACATTACAGCAGTAAGGTTGTTTAGAATATGGGGCGCAAGACGGATCTACAGACCACGGGTGCGTTTTGCATACAACCTTACAAGATTGTACAACCCGCATGATACTACTCAGACGCAAGTGACAGAAGGTACCGAATGAGTTTTGATGTCATCATCGTTGGAGGCCGCGTAGCCGGTAGCACCCTCGCAATTCGGTTAGGTGCGGTTGGTCTGCGCGTCCTCCTGTTGGAACGCGGCACCTTGCCCTCGCTTCCCGCCGCGTCCTCGCCTGTTATCTATGCCCCAGCGATGCAACTCCTTGACGAAATCGGCGCGGACGAAAGCGCATATGCCGCCAACACCCCACACCTCCACCACTGGATCATCGAAGCAGAGGATGCATTCCGCGTTGACCATCAACTACCGTTCGCCTTGGGCCGCGATTACGCCTACGCCGTAGACCGTGCCCGTTTTGACAAAGCGCTGTGGGATCAGGCCGCCAGCCTGCCAACCGTTGACGCCCGTCAACAGCACACCGTCACCGCTTTAGTGTGGGACGCGGACACCGTAGTAGGCGTCATGGCAAAAAACGTGACAACGGGTGAACAGCAGCCTTATCATGCAGCGCTCGTCGTTGGTGCCGACGGTCGCTTCAGCACAATTGCCCGCAAAGTCAACGCCCGCGAACACTCACACCATAATGAACACCCCACCACCATCTACTATGCCTATTGGCGCGGCATCGTCCCAGCGGACGAGACTGCCCGCCCCTGCACGCACCTGTTTAGCCCCGGCGGTGATTACGGCATCATGTTCATGGACACCGCAGACGGTACCACGGGCGTCACCATTGAAGGCCGCAGCGATGTTGTGAATCCGGCATCAGGTGGTGCCCAAACCTTCTACCTGGAAACGCTACAGCGTCACCCCACTCTGTGGCAGCGGTTCCAGCACGCCCAACAGGTGACGCCCGTGAAGGGGATGAAGCGCATCGGCAACTTTTACCGTCAAGCAGGGGGGCCAGGGTGGGCGCTTGTTGGCGACGCACTCCACCAAAAAGACCCGCTCGACGGCCAGGGCATCTACAACGCGCTGTTCAGTGCGAAGTTACTGGCCCACGCCATCATAGATTGGCGCTGCCACGGTGCCGCTTGGACGCCAAGCGCTGCCCAATACGAACAGCAGTTCATTGCAGAAACACGCCCCATGTACCAGGCAACAATGGGCCGCGTGCAACGGGAAATCTACACCAAGCGGCCTCGCTGGTTTATGCAGTCGCTGGCGAAATGGCTATACCACGACCCGCATTATCGTGACCACTGGGCCAACCTGTTCATCCGCCAAACCGACCCGGCGACCTGGTTCAACTGGCGTGTTGTACTGCTAGCCGTCATGCGTGGCTTATGGCAGCAATTTATGACAAAATGCGTAAAATTCCTTACGAAGGCGACAAATCGCTAACGTCAAACCGACTATTTGGCGCTACAATAGACAACAAATAAAGCGATACTGAACAAGGCTGGGTCTCTGTTGAATAACCTTACGCAATTTGAAGAGCAACTTGGCAGCAAGAACCGCTCTATTCGCTACCGGGCGGTGTATCAAATCGCTAAGCTTGACGATCCCAAAGCTGCCGAGATGCTGGCCAACGTGCTAATGAACGACAGCGACCGCGACATCCGCGCGGTGACGGCCAAGCTGCTGACCAACTATCAAACCACCGATGTTGTTGGCCACCTCAAACGCGCCCTTAAAGACGACCGTCATGCCCAGGTGCGCCGCGCTTGTGCTGAAGCGCTCGGCAACATGGACGCCACGACATCGCTGGATGGGCTGCTAGAGGCATTGGATGATCGGAGTAAGCTTGTGCGGCGAGCAGCCGTGCAATCGCTGCGCTTGCTCAACGACCTGGATGCCGTGCCCGCGCTCGTTGGCGTATTGCTAGGCGACCCAGACAGCTACGTCCGCTGGGAGGCCGCCAAAACCCTGGAAGTTCTGTACGCAATCGAAGCCGTCCCCGCGCTCATCGAAGCCCTTACAGCTGATGACAACAGTTACGTCCGCTATGCCGCCGCCGTCGCCCTCGGCGAACTTGGCGACATCGAAGTGACCGACCCACTCGCTACCACGATGATCCGCGACACGGACAGTCACGTTCGCTACGCGGCTGCCCGCGCCCTTGGCTACTTTTTGGAAGAAACGGCAGACCCATCTCTCATCCGCACTATGCTTTATGCCCTGGACGACAACAACAGCCAGGTTTGGCACGCTGCCGCCGAAAGCCTGTGGAGTTCCGGCGATGTCGTGATGCCCGTGGTCATCGCGTCATTTCAAAGCCCCAGCAAACGCCTGCGCAAAGTGGCCCTCAAGGCGCTGCTTTGGCTTTCAGCAGAATACGACGATATTGACCTGATGGGCTATACCGACGACGAAAGTTACTCGGCCTGGGGCTGGTGGAACTAACCCGCCCCACACTTAAAATCACAAACGAAACAGGGAGCAGAATGAGCAATCCGCGCAACGTGGCGATTTTTATCTTCACCGATGTGGAAGTATTGGACTTTGCCGGGCCGTTTGAGGTGTTCAACGTGAGCAGCGAACTGGTTGAGCCGCGCCCGTTTAACGTATACACCATCGCGCAAACGTCTGAACCAGTGAAAGCACGCGGTGGCCTGACCATCGTGCCGCACTACAGCTTTGATGACATGCCCAAACCCGACGTACTGCTCATTCCAGGTGGCAGAGGCACACGTCCCCTGCTCCACGAGCGCAGCATTATTGACTGGATCAGAGCGCAGCATACCGAAGTCGAGCGCCTGCTTTCCGTGTGTACGGGGTCCCTGCTGCTGGGTAAGGCCGGCCTGCTAGACGGCCTGGAAGCTACAACCCATCACGGATCGTTTGACCTGCTGCGCCAACTGACCCCCACCACCACCGTCCATGAAAACAAGCGCTATGTAGACAACGGCACAATCGTAACCAGCGGCGGCATCTCTGCTGGCATCGACATGGCCCTGCACATCGTCCAGCAGCTTGCAGGCGACGAAGCGGTCAAGATCACAACGAAAGAAATGGAATACGACTGGCAACCAATCGAATAACCTGAATTGTGAAAATTTGGCCCTATCCCTATAATCTTGCCGATAACTTCAACCGATAAGGATGACAAGATGGGGTTCACGTGGCGAGAGCGCGCCGCTCTGTTTTTAGTAGGCGGCGCAGCAGCCTTTAGCACCTACCGGGCACTACGCCTGCAATCACAACAACTCACAGCTATTCAGCAGCAGCAGCAACACCTTCAAGAGCAACTCACCAACGAAAGCCGCCACATCTCCCGCCAAACACAAGCGCTGATGTGGTTATACCGCCAATTCGACTTCCCAGCGCCCCTCCCTCCCACACGCGGTTGGGCCGCCTCGCCGGATTTTATGGCGCTGTTGGTCATTCTGCTGCGTCAACACGAACCGTCAACCGTTGTGGAGTTGGGCGGCGGTACATCCACGGTCATCATCGCCAAAACCCTGCGCGCTTTGCGCGAGGGGCGCTTGCTCACGCTGGAAGCGCTGGAACCGTTCACACACGAAGTCAATGACAACCTAGACCTGCAAAACCTGAGCGATGTCGTCCAGGTCAAGCACGCCCCGTTGACCCGCGTTGATGTGAACGGGCAAGCGTGGATGTGGTACGACACGGCAGCACTCGACGGCGTAGACGAAATCGACTTCCTCATCGTGGATGGGCCAGCCCAATACAACAACCCACGCCGCATGGCACGCTATCCGGCGCTGCCCCTGCTTTACGACAAGCTGGCCCCTGGCGCGGTGGTCGTGATGGACGACACCAACCGCGAAGACGAGCAGCTCATCGCAGACCGCTGGGCTGACGAATACCCGGCCTTAAAGCGCATTGGCCACTACTCGGAGTACGAAAAAGGCGCGGTAACGTTCATCAAGCAGTCATCTTCGTGACGTACACTAGCCGCATATGCTGTCACATTATTGGTAGAGACGAAGCGGGCCTCGTCCGATATGGGGTTACGTTAACGATGCGACACTGCGTTGTCCGTATTAACATCGGTAGAAAATGGCCCTGCCTCACCTCACCCCCTGGCCCCCTCTCCACAAGAGAGGGGGAACACCGAGGCAAACACGGGGCTGTGCACAAGTCCCCTCTCCAATCGGAGAGGGCATTTAGGGGTGAGGTGAGACGGCCAAATCATAACGCAATATCGGATCAAATCACCATAACCCTACGTCATGTGACGCCTGTTCCGTCCCCCCAATCACACGACATATGGCTCTGACGAAAGAAACAACGAGACACAACCCATGACAACCCTCACCCGCAACCCCCAGGTCCAGGCGTGGTATTCCGCATCGCGCCCACGCACCCTGACGGCCACCTATGCCCCACTCGGCATGGCCGCAGCGATAGCGCTGCAACACGGCATCTTCAATGTGCTGCACTTTGTGCTGGCCTTTATTGGCGCGCTGCTGTTGCAAATCGGCGCGAACCTCGTCAACGAATACTACGACTTTAAGCGCGGCGCAGATGCTCACAAGGTGGCAGGCCAGGGTATGACCATCAAGAACAAGGTGCTGACGCCCAATCAGGTGCTAGTCGGGGCCATTCTTACCGTGGGCGCTGGTGCAGCCATCGGCTTGTATCTGCTTACGCAAACGGGGCTACTGCTGCTGTGGATTGGCCTGGGTGGGGTATTTGTCGTGGTCACGTACACAGCCGGGCCGTTCCCGCTGGCTTATAACGGCCTGGGCGAAGTCGCCGTGGCCATATTTATGGGGCCGATGATGGTGCTTGGCGCGTACTTCGTCACCACAAACCAGTTTCACTGGACGCCCGTCCTCGCGGCGATTCCGATTGCGTTCACTGTCGCCGCGATTTTACACGCCAACAACATCCGGGATATTGACGCCGACCGCGCCGTCAACAAGCGTACCCTGGCTGTGCTGCTGGGCCGCGAAAACGCCACCAAAGAGTACATCTTCCTGATGATTGGTGCTTATGTCGCGCTCGGATTGCTCGTTGTGTTCCGTGTGATTCCGCCCACGTCCCTTGTGGCCTTCATCACTCTGCCAGAAGCCCTCCGCCTTGTGCAGGTCTTCCGCACAGAAAATGACCCGGCCAAACTGCACCCGGCCCAGGGCCAAACCGCCAAACTGCACGGGCAGTTCGGCCTGCTCATCGTGGCGGGATGGCTGGTTTGGGTGGCAAGCGCAGCGCTGCTGCCTTAAGGCGTGAGGATAATCTCAGCAATCGCGTCGGCAAATTCCGTGCCCAGGCGGATGCACAGAAGTTGATCGTGCGGGCGCGGCTCAAACCGCAACCCGTGATTGCCCTCCACTGTGTACTCCTTGCGGTAGTGCAGCTTGGGCACAAAAATAACGGTGGGCGCATCCAAGGTGTCGTCTGGCTTCCAGCGATAGGTAAACGTGAGCGACTTGAGGTCAAAACTCATTTCCAGTGGGTTGCCAGCCGTCGCCATTGCGTACGGGCGCACAATTGCCTCTAGTGCGCGCCCCCCGCTGTTGATGTCGTCGGGGTCGGCTTGCTGGTCACGGCTAAAAATAGACAGGTCTTCACCGTTCCACAGGTCGCCATGCTGGTTGGTATTGGCAGATGCATAATTCCAGATCGTCGCACTCAGCAGGTTCGCGTCCAGGGCGTTGTACATCATATCCAGCGCATTGATCTGCGAAGTGTAGTCACCCGTCTTGTACGCCTGCTTGTTGTTCATATCGAACGGGATGCCGAACTCCCCCACAATCGCAGGTATGCCGCCCATGTTGTCATCCGCGTGCTGCTTGATCTCTCCCAACTGCCGCGTATACATCGCCTGATTGCCACCTGGCCCAATCACAGGCCGCAGGCTCGTGTTGCTGGTCGCCTCAATGTTGAAAAAACGATTGAACGACTTTAGGAACAACGTCGCGGCATCATACCAGTGGCCCGCATACGCCACCTGCTTAGGGTCGTTGTCATTCCAGGTGGGGTAAACCGTATTCGGCACCCCTTCCACAAAAATGAGGTGCTTCTTTTTCACCGAGCGAATCGCATCTGTATAGCGATAGAAAAACGGCTTCAGGTAGTCTTCCATAAAGTTGATTTTGTGCCCGCGCACCCGGCTAAAGTGATATGGCTTGAGTACGCGCGGCGTGCCACCTTCGTCCGTCCACACATCGTTTTCCATCCACACACCGGGATAGCCGTCCCGCCACAGGCGCACACCGTCTTCATTGAGCGTCACCCAGTTGACCACGTGCGGCCCCCACGGACGAATGGCGTAGTTGCGTACACTCACGGTATGCCCGTTGGCCAACGCCATCGACTGCAACGGCGTGGGAGACGGCCCAATGGACACCAACCCGTGCGGCTCGTCTCGCGTCAGGTCAACCAGTTCGATGTAGCCGCGCATCGGTTCATTGAGCGTATCAAACCCAACCACATTGGGCAGGTCTGCCAGGCGCTCTGCAACAGCTTGCATCGCATTGATGTAGTGATTTTGCAGGTAATCACGGGTATTCTGGCCGTCAATTTGTGTACACGATGCCAGGTCATCGCCAGCGAAAAACAACGTAAACATCGTCGCCGCGCCGAACTTGTAAAAGTTCGTCAGCCACACCATCCGCTGATAATCGTCCGCCATCTGCTGGGTGATGGCCGCTCCGGTGGTATCCAGCTTGGTGATGTCCATGCCAACCGCTTCCAGCGTCCAGCCCGGTGCGCCACTACCGCCCGTCCAGCGGCTCCACACATCCTGATGCGGGTCAATGAAGACCTCAATCCCGTAGTCATACGCTTTGGCGACCACCGCGTGCAGGTAGTCCAGGTAGTCTTCGTCGTATTGGTCTGGCCCCTGGTGCTCTACCGCCTCCCACGTCACCTGGAAGCGCAAAAACGTCATGCCCCACGCCTTTAGCCGGGAAAAATGCTCGTCGGCTTCTTCCAACGGAAAAGGCCGCCCCACAAACGACACATGCCGATGCTCGAAGAACGCTTCCGTGTTGTGGGTGGCACCATTTGGCGTTACCGGCAGTTTGGACGTGCCGCCAACATTCGCTCCGCGCAAAATGCGCGTACGCCCGTCATCATCTTTGAACCAGCTACCATCGATATACATGAAACACACTTGCAAATGCTTGCCCGACTCTGCAATCCCCGTTTTAGCACAAATCATCCTGTAAGCGCCACTTTCTATCAGATTGCTCAGGCATGGTTTAAACTACTCACGTTGCGCCGCTTGTACTGAATGGTGAAGGTGCGTCGGGGTGCTCTCGGTTGGACTTCTCCGGGTTAGACATGGTGATGAGTTCCTGTTCTTCGCCCTGCTAGTCTACATTAAACTTTTCAGCGAAGTTGTCTCACTCAGTCTGACACAGAGGGTACCATTATTCCACGCCAGTGGTGTGCCAATGCCTTGTTCTGGAGGTATTAGTAATCAGACAGCCTCAACCTGTGGAGTCCCGAGTGCTATACTGGTGTGATAGGCAAAGTATCAGCAGGTGACAGGTAATGGTTTCCGATGTTTTCGTGGGCTTTAGGTGCTATTGGGTAATAAAGCCGCTCACATGGAGTCAAGCGCAAGTGATGCTACGTTCAGCGATGGATCTAAATGTGAGATTTTACGCAGGCAGTATATGCAAGCAAGATAGTCACTGGGTCATGCCTATCATAGCGAGAACAATTCGGAAAGATTGTGTAATTTTATATACTAATATTTTGGGTTGTGAGATTGAGTTAAGTGAATGGAAGAGAGGGTTATTCTTTGAAACAGACCCCGCAAAATTTGTGCCTTATTTAGTTGTGGGTACAGGGGGTCTCGTAGATGCCTCCCTAGAATATGGCGAGCGTAATTCCCAGATGTTGATCTAACTATTCATGATGGGGTACAACTGGTTGGTACCATACATTGCGATATTTTAAAGCCTTTTATTGATTGTAAACAGGGTCTTAAACCACTGCCTTTCGGGCAGTTTTCAACCAGAGGATCGGGCTGGGGTGTCTGGTGGTGAGGTAGCGCACCGGCTCGGCCTGCTTGCTTGTGAATCTCGTATTTTCACCCGTCATAATCTCGCCGAGCGATGCTTCCCACGTCGGTTGGGGCTGCCAGTGGGTCGGCGGCACGGGCGAACTGTTACCAATCGGCGGGTTCGAGCCGCCCCCGCCGTTAGCCTACGCGAAGCTAACATCGAATTCATGAACGCCCGGCGCGATATTTGTTAACATTGGGCCATATTCAACGCACATCGCAAACAAGGACAACTTTTCATGGAATTCCCACGCAGCAGCGGCGTTTTACTCCATCCAACCTCCTTACCAGGTCGGTTTGGCATTGGCGACCTGGGCGAATATGCCTACCGCTTTGTTGACTTTTTGCAAGAAGCGGAACAATCACTGTGGCAGGTTCTGCCGTTGGGGCCAACCAGCTTTGGCGACTCGCCCTACCAATCGCCAAGCACCTTTGCTGGCAACCCGAACCTCATCAGTTTGGATGTGCTAGTGGGCGACGGCTACCTGACCAACGACGACTTCAGCGACCTGCCCTACTTCCCCAAATACCGCGTTGACTACGGCCCCGTCATTGACTATCACAACCAAAAGCTGCGTCTGGCTTTCGAGCGATTCAAAGCCAATGTAGACGCCGACGCCAAAGCTGACTTTGACGCCTACTGCAAAGCTAACAGCGCATGGCTAGACGACTACACCCTGTTCATGGCCATCAAAGACGCGCACGACGGCAAACAGTGGACGGCATGGAGCGACTCGGCACTCATTCGCTATGAGGCAGCCGCCGTGCAAGCCGCCCGCAGTGAACACGCTGACGCTATTTTGTATTATCAGTTCACCCAGTGGGTATTTAAAACGCAGTGGACGAAACTCAAAGCCTATGCTGCTGAGCGCAACATCCGGCTGATGGGCGACATTCCCATTTTTGTTGCTCACGATAGCAGCGATGTGTGGGGCAACCAGGATTTGTACTTCCTAGCAGAAGACGGCAACCCCACCGTGATTGCAGGTGTACCGCCGGACTACTTCAGCGAAACAGGCCAGCGTTGGGGCAACCCGCTCTATCGCTGGGACGTAATGAAGCAAAACGGTTACGCGTGGTGGCTGCGCCGCTTTGAAACCGTCTTTGAACTCGTTGATCTTGTGCGCGTCGATCACTATCGCGGCTTCCAGGCGTACTGGGAAATCCCCGCGACGGAAGAAACAGCCGTCAATGGCACCTGGGTGGATGGCCCCGGCTCCGACTTCTTCGAGGTCGTTGTCGAAAAATTCGGTGAGTTGCCCATCGTTGCAGAGAATCTGGGTGTGATTACCGAAAAGGTGGAGGGCCTGCGCACAGAGTTCGGGCTGCCGGGAATGCAGGTGTTACAGTTTGCCTTCGACGGCGAGTGTGGTTCCAACCTATTCTTGCCGCATCACCATCCGCAAAACACCGTCGTCTACACTGGCACGCACGACAACAACACAACCTACGGCTGGTGGCACAGCAACGAAACCAACGACGGCATCCAGGCGTGTGTCGCGAAATACACCGGCCAATCTCAAGACCGCCTTGATGTGAACATCCACAAGGAACTACTGCGGATGGCCAGCAGTTCGGTTGCTCACACCTGCATCATCCCCATGCAAGACCTGCTAGGTTTTGGTGCCGATACGCGCATGAACACGCCGGGCCAGGCCGGGGGCAACTGGGCGTGGCGCTTTGGCGAAGAAGAACTGCAAAACCAGGCCAAATACGACCTGGCCCAAATCACGCGGCTGTACTCCCGCCACCCAGACGCAAAAAACGAGCGTGTGAACTACTAGCGGCTATCGCGCTTGTCTGCAAACTGCCAGCGGCCCTGCTCTGAACTGTATTCCAGTTCGATGTACGGGTCGCTGTCCTCAAATTGGCCGCCGTCTTCCATCGTGTAAATCAACTCTGCATAGACCAGTGCGGTATTGCCGCTTCGTTCCACTAACCGCACATCGCCAAAGTCCACACGGTCTACCGTCGTCCACCAACCCAGGTAGCCCTCATAGTCATATTCCGGCGCACAGCAGTTGAACTCCTGCTTAAAGTCGTCCGTGAGCTGCTCCCAGGTTGAGTCATAGTTCCCGGCGGTGATGTCGCGGTAGTAATTCACCACAGACTGTGACGGTGAT
>CAWUJQ010000023.1:0-24859 GCA_963922445.1 uncultured bacterium | reverse complement strand
GTGTGCTTTAATATCCCTGTGTTGACGCCGCCCCCAACCCCAACGACGACACCCGCCACGGCGACCCCGACGAATACACCAACCCCTACGCCGACATCCACTGCCGTGCCTGACCCAACCATCACCCCGCTGCCCACGAATACACCGCGCCCGGCAGACCTGGTTGTGAGTGACATCGGCGGGCCAACGCAATTAACGCTTGCTGGCGGCACGGCCACGGCGACCTATACCGTGCAGATTTCAAATGTTGGCGACACGCCCACGAACAGGCAGTTCGAAAACACCATTACGATTTTGCCCGGTAACGCTGTGATTGAGTTGGGCGTGATTGGTAACCTGAACCCTGGCGAGAGCATCATCTTGAACCAGCAGGTGACTTTTGATGCCAGTGGACAGTTCACACTCCAGGCAACAGCGGATAGTAGTGACGAGGTGGATGAAATTTCGAATATCAACAACACGACATCGCTTGTCGTGAATGTATCGCCGGAAGCTTAAACACACGCGAAGCTGGGACCGAACCCATGAACATCCGACTGTTGCTAATCGACACAAGTTTGGGCAAAGGGGTTGCCGTCAAGCAAGCCCTTGAAGAAACCGGACAATTTCAAGTGCATCCTTTTGCGGATGCCTATGCTGCGTTGGAATTCCAGCAAAATTCACCGGCTGATATTGCCATTGTCGATATGCACATGCCGGAATACCCCGGCCCCGAACTGGTTAAAGCCGTTCTAGATCTATCGGTCGATACGATCTTGATTGCTTGTTCGACGGACTCGCAGGCGGCTGCACAGGCTGTGATGTTAGGCGCTGCTGGGTTAATCACCCCCAACTACAACGCCCGTGAGGTACTCCAGCGGATTAGAAACATTGCGCCGCATCTGTTTGGCGCGGCTGCGTCGGAAGTGGCGGCAGCCAGCCAGGATGATAACTCTACCGACGTTGATCCGCGCAGCACGGCGGCGTTTGCAAAGCTGGCCGCAGAAGAACCGCCCCTGCCGGGCTTCCGGCAAGGGGGCACCATTACCCAGTACATGAGGCAACTGACTGATACTGATAAGGATCAGTTGATTCTCGCCATCAACAATCTGATGGAAGCCGATTCCGATGACATTGAGGCTGGGCTGAACGCGGGCTGGGAGGATGTGGACGTGCCTGCTGATGCTGAAGAAGACACCCCGGCCCAATTCATCCTGGAAGATGTCGTTGAAGACACCGTGCCGATGGAAGCCGATAAATTCCAGCACTACGTCAAAAAGATTCGTGACGAAGGCGACAAAATGCGCTATGTGCGCGAACCGAACTTTTTAGACGACAATGTGGTATTCGAAACCGATCCGTTTGACCAGACGACGCGCCCGTCGCAGTCGGAGCGGGCACGGATGGAACAAGATCAGAGTGACCCCGAAACGCTAGAGTGGCTGCCGCCGGAAGGGGTGTCTCAGGCGACTGAAGAGCGCACCCATCCTTACGAGCCAGAGCAGATTCGCCCGGAGGACGACCCAATCGTTGCGCAATCCGATCCGATGCGTGACGCATGGGATTGGGGAGACATCGAAAAGCCACAGCCAGCGCATCGTGACCCGCGTATGGCCCAGATGGCGGTAACGCTCACCCACGCCTCACTTGATTCCACTGCGCAGGCGATTTTACTGCTCGACGGGGAGGAGTTGGTTGCCTCTGAGGGGCAGCTCACCGATGAAGCCATCAGCGAGATTGTCACGTCGATCACAGGCAACCCGGAGGACATCATGGCGAAGCGGGCACGGATTCACTTTGTCACGCTGGAAGCAAACGGCCTCGACTATTTGATCTACTCGCGGCGCACCGCCGACGATTACGTGCTGTCTATGGTGTTTGAAGGCACCACATCCATGACGGATATTCGCCGTCAGGCGCGGGCATTGTTGGTCGCGCTGGAATCGGTTCCAGAAGTGCCGCCAGAGGACTACGAAGTAGACGGCGCGGACAGCAAGGATGACTCGCAACCGACGAAAGGTGGCCTTCGTCTACAATCCAGCGACAGCGCGGGGACGGCTCACATAACACCTGCACTGCCAATCGCAACCATGCCAATGATTCGTTACACGTTTGTGTGGTTGCCGCGAGACCCTAACTTCACGATTGAGTACGCCACTGCTGAGGCCATCAATGCCGGGTTACGTGTGCAACTTGTGGAGCGCGGCTGGCAGGTAGAAGTGCTGGAAGTGGAAGAAGACTATGTGTATATCGTAGCAGGCGTCCCCGGTGAAGAACCGCCCAACAGCATCGTGCGCAATTTGCAGCGCCGCGCCGCGCAGATTGCTAAAATCCAAGCGCCTTACGTTGATCTGGATACGCTGTGGGCGGAAAGCTACTTCGTGCTGACGCCGGGGCGCGAACTCAACCCCCAGGAAATTCAACAGTACGTTAACTTCTACCGAATTTAGTATTTTACGCTACAATACGCCCTAAACGCACAAACGTTCCATACAATAAGGGAAGTTCCCCATGCCCCCGACAGACCTGCCGCTGTTCGTTCTTTTGGACGGCTATTCAATGGCGTATCGACACTACCACGGCACCGCGAATCAGCGGCTCACCGCCCCAAACGGTGCGCCGACGGGCGCTGTGTTTGGCTTTAGTCGCCAAATGCTTGACATTATGCTGAAGGATAAACCTGCTTACATCGCAGTGGCCTGGGATGCGGGGCTGAGCGGACGCGAACTCTTGTACGACGGTTATAAGGCCAACCGTTCGCTACCGCCAGACGACTTCGAGCCGCAGGTTGACCGGGTGCGCGAGGTGCTAACCGCGCTCAATGTGCCAATGCTGGAGTTGGAGGGCTTTGAGGCCGATGACGTGATCGGCACGATGGCACGGCGCGCCCAACGGCAGGATGTATACACACGCATCATCACAGGCGACGGCGACCTGCTGCAATTGATTACCCCTAAAGTTGATGTATTCCTCATGCGTCCGTTTGGCGGCCCAAAGCTCTACAATCGGGAGACCTTCCGCGAAAAGTACAAACTCGAACCGGCTCAACTGGTCGATCTAAAGGCGCTACAGGGCGACAGTTCGGATAACATCCCTGGTGTGAGGGGCGTAGGTGAAAAGACGGCCACCCCACTCATCGCAAAATATGGCTCACTACCGGAGTTATACAAGCACCTGGATGAAGTCAAAGGCGCTGCCCGTAAAAAGCTAGACGGGGGGCGCAGTCAGGCATTCATGAGTTATGAACTTGCGCGCATTCGCTGCGACTTGCCCATGCAGCTTGACCTGCCTTCATGTGCCACCCACGACTTCGACCGCGAGGTGGTGTTGACCATTTTCGAGGAGCTTGGCTTCACGAGTTTAATTCGGCGCTTGCACAAGTTTGAGGATGACGGCAAGGCGCAGCAGTCAGCGCAGAGTAACGGCACCAATGGGCAGATGGCGATGTTTGCAGCCGACGAGGTAGACGTTTCATCTGGCGAATTTGTCGCACCAGATGAGTTCAAGGGGCAGGCCCGCGCCTCGGAGGTGGTCAACACGGCGGCAGTGGTTACCGAAGATGGGTTGCAAAAAGTCGTTGGATTCCTCAACAACGCAAAGCTGATCTCTTTTGACACAGAGACAACAGGTCTTGATCCCGTTCAAGCGGCGTTAGTCGGCATTTCGCTGGCGGTTGATGGCGATACGGGCTACTACATTCCCCTGAACCACGTTGATGCCGACCACGAACAACTCCCCGTTGAAACCGTAATCGAGGCGCTGCGTGGCCCGCTGACCAACCCGGATATTCCCAAGGCAGCGCATAACGCGGCTTTTGACCTGGTGGTGCTGCGGCGCTATGGCTTAGATGTCACACCAATCACGTTCGATACAATGATTGCGGAGTGGGTACGCGACAGTGCCAGCAATGATTTGGGCCTGACGAACCTATCGCTGCGGCGTGGCCTGCTGGACGAAAACGGCATCCTGATGCAAGACATCACCGACCTGATTGGCAAAGGCAAAAAACAGCGCACATTTGACACAGTTCCCCTTAAATTAGCGGCACCCTACGCCGCCGAGGACGCGGCGATTACTTATCGGCTTGTCGCGCCGCTTCAGAAGAACCTGCGCACCTACGACGCGGCGGAGAAGCTGTTCGAGGACATCGAGATGCCACTGGTGCCGGTATTGGCTTCTATGCAGCAGCGGGGTGTGTTGATTGATGTGGACTACCTGGGCGAGATGAGCCGCGACCTGGAACGCCAGCTTGAGGTCATCGAACGCGAAGCCTATGAACACAGTGGCGGTTATGGTGAGTTCAACCTGAACAGCCCCAAGCAGCTTAACGAGGTGCTGTTCGGCAAGCTCGACCTACCCCGGCGCGGCATACGCAAGACGACGCACGGCTATTCCACGGCTGCGGATGTGTTGGATCGGCTTTTTGAGGAGACTGGCCACCCCATCCTGGCGAAGATCATCGAAAACCGGGAGCTATCCAAACTCAAGGGTACGTATGTGGATGCCCTGCCGGAACTGGTCAACCCAGAGACGGGGCGGCTGCATACCAGCTTCAACCAGACGGGCACCGCGACGGGGCGCTTAAGCAGCAGCAACCCCAACTTGCAGAATATCCCCATTCGCACTGAAGTGGGGCGTAAGGTGCGGCGGGCGTTTATCACACCGCCAGGGACATTGCTGTTGGCCGTGGACTACAGCCAGGTGGAACTGCGGATTATGGCGCACATGGCAGACGAGCCGTTCTTGAAGGCGTCGTTCGAGCGCGGTGATGATATTCACCGGGCAACAGCCGCCATCGTCAACAGCGTGGACATTGACGACGTAACAATGGAGCAGCGCATCTTCGCCAAGCGTGTAAACTTCGGCATTCTTTATGGCATGGGCGCGTACCGGCTGGCCCGCGAAAGCGACCTGACGCTGGCCGAGGCGGACGAGTTCATCAAGACGTATTTCGAGCGGCTGCCTGCTGTCAAGCAGTACATTGATGGCACAAAGGCCAAGCTGCGCGAGGATGGCTTTGTGGAAACGCTGATGGGGCGGCGGCGCTACTTCGGTGATGTGCGCAACATGGGCCGTAACGACCTTGCCCGCACTGAACGGGAGGCCATCAACATGCCGATTCAAGGGACGGCTGCCGACATCATTAAAAAGGCGATGGTTCAGCTAGACAGACGCCTGCGTGATAGCAACCTGGGTGCCCGCATGACGCTTCAGGTGCATGACGAGTTGGTGTTTGAGGTGCCCGAAGACGAACTCGACCAAACGGCAGCGCTCGTGGTGGACGTTATGGAGGGCGCTTTTGACCTAATGCCCAGGCTCAAGGCAAAAGCAGAGGTCGGTAACAATTGGCGTGATATGCGCGAGGTAAACGGCTAGCCGACTGTTGCCTAAAGAAGTTAATTGCCAGATGAGTATCAATGATGCTATCATTAGATGCTAACTTATGGCAATCTTTGGGTTTCCTTCCGTGATGCTCACCAAAAACTGGCTGGTCGCACCGAGCGCCCCGCCGGGACATCTCAAAAAGTACAAAGGCATGAGTCCGCTGCTGGCGCAGGTACTGTACAATCGCGGCCTCACTGACCCAAACGAAGCCTACGCGTTTATCACAGCAGAGCGCACCACCAGCTTTGACCCGTTCCGCATGAGTGACATGCCCAAAGCGGTGAACCGCGTCAAACAGGCCATCCGTAAAAAGGAGCGCATTATCGTCTACGGCGACTTTGACGCAGACGGTGCTACCTCAACGGCTCTACTCATGACGGTGCTGAAGGGACTGGGCGCGGTTGTTGCGCCTTACATCCCGCATCGGGTTGACGAAGGCTATGGCCTGAATGTGGATGCACTGTACAAAATCCGCAGTTGGGACGTGGGGCTGGTTATCACGGTGGATTGTGGCATTCGCTCCGTTGCGGAAGTTGAAGCCGGACGCCGCGCCGGACTCGACATCATCATCACCGATCACCACTCCATCGGCCCAGAACTCCCCCCCGCCTACGCAGTCGTCAATCCCAAGCGCGACGAAGCCCCTATCGAGACGATGCTGGCGGGTGTGGGGGTGGCCTTCAAATTTGCAGAGGCGCTGCTCAAGGCGTGCAACTCGGAAGGTAAACGCTCACCGTTGCGTCAGGCTGCCGAACAGATTGACGTGGAAAGCCTGCTTGATCTCGTGGCAATTGGCACAGTGGCTGACCTTGTACCGCTAGATCGCATTGAAAACCGCTTGCTGGTGCGGCGGGGCCTGAATGTGTTGAATCAGGCGAAAAGACCCGGCATCCGGGCACTGCTGGAGGTAGCGGGCATCGCACCGGGTACCATTGACGCGACGCGCATCGGTTTTGGCATCGGCCCGCGCATCAACGCCGCTGGACGCCTGGAAAGTGCGATGCTGTCCTATGAGCTGTTGTTTACGCTAGAAGAAGCCCGTGCCAAACAGCTTGCCGTCAAACTGCAAGAACTCAACGAAAAGCGCCAGGATTTAACCCGTGAAGCGCAAGACATTGTGCGGCTGGAATTGGAAACGCAGTCCACAACCGATACGTCCCTGATTTTTGCCTCCCATCCCGGTTTCCCGCACGGGATTGTCGGTTTGGTGGCTGGGCGACTCACTGAGGAGTTTTTCCGTCCAGCAATTGTGATGCGCGAGGGCAACGGCGAGAGCAACGCCTCCTGCCGCAGCATCCCGCAGTTTGATATTACGCAGGCGCTCGATACCTGTGCCGATTTACTGGTGCGTCATGGCGGGCACGCGCAGGCCGCCGGGTTCACCGTGCGCAATGAGAATGTGCGCGCCCTTCGTGAGCGCCTCACAGACATCGCGAGTGCGTCGCTGCACGGGCAAGACCTGCGCCCCACGCTTGAAATTGACGTTGAGGCGGACATCCACCAGTTAAGCGAGCCACTGGTTGAAGAAATCAGCCTGCTAGAGCCAACCGGCAACGACAACCCTCCCCCGCTCTTCATGACGAGCAACGCCCATGTCGCTGATTGGCGCTTGGTTGGGCGTGATGAAAAGCACATCAAGCTGAAGCTGACCCGGGCGGGCAAACCACCGATTGACGCGATTGGGTTCAACCTGGGCGAATGGGCTGGTAAACTGCCCGACCATGTGGATGTTGCTTACGAACTGGAGATCAACGAGTGGAACGGACGCCGCACGTTACAACTCAACCTCAAGGACATACGCCCCGCCGGCGTCAATGGCAAATAACCCGATGGTCACTGCTCCTGTGGCTGCTGCTGCCGCTTAGCATCATAAACGCTCAAACAGATGTGGCCCCGACTGAAGCCGCGAGTCCGTTTGGCGTGGTGGAGGGGTTCTGGTTCCCGGAGATGACATGCGACCTCGGCGTGGGCTGGGAACGCATCATTTTCGATTGGTCACAGCATCAGCCCAATGGCCCTACAGACTGGTTCACGCTCAACGTGGATGACCGCTGGCTGAAAGCCGCCAACCAATGCAATCGTGAAGTTGTCGCGTTGTTGAAGAGTACGCCTGCCTGGGCCACGGCGGGCATACCGGGGGCGGGTGTACCGAACGGTTTGTATTTGCCAGTGGATGACCCCGATAACCACTGGGCCAACTTCGTGCGGCAATCGGCACGGTACTATGCGCCGCGTGGCGTCAATCGTTTCATCATCGGCAACGAACCCGACATCAGCCGAGAAACGTATGGCTTTGAGTTTGAAGGCGATTTGGATGACTACTTCCAGATGCTCAAGGTGGCGTACCTGGCGGCCAAGCAGGGCAACCCAACAGCGGAAATTCACATTGCTGGGACGACCTATTGGCACGATGTGAATGCAGGCCGCCGCCTGTACCTGGATCGGCTGCTGGAACGCATCTCAGAAGATGAGGACGCCGCAGCCAACAACTTTTACTTCGATGCAATCAGCTTGCACATCTATTTTCGCACAGATTCGGTCTATGACATTGTGACGGAGATGCATGGCCTGCTAGATAGCTACGGTATGGGCGACAAAGCGGTGTGGGTCAATGAGACGAACGCGCCGCCCACGCAAGACCCGGAGTGGAACGTGGATCGGCCTGTGTACCCATACACATTGGAGCAGCAAGCGGCGTTTTTGGTGCAGGCCGCAGCGCTTGCCCACGCCGCCGATGTGGAGCGCATGGCCGTTTATAAGCTGTACGACCAGGATTTGCCCCCTGGCGGCGAGACGTTCGGTATTTTACGGCCAGCGGATGCGTCGCAGCGGCCTGCATTTGTGGCATGGCAGACGGTGAATCGGCTGTTGGCCGATGTAGAAGCCGCTACGCTGTTGCAAAGTGAAACTGTAGATGTCGTGGTCATGCGCCGCGCCGACGACACACAGGTGATTGCGGCATGGGCACGTACCGACACGGACGTGACGCTGCAATTAAGCGGCGGCAATGGTGCGATATACGACATGTCTGGCGGGGAAGAACCCTTTGGCACATTTGTGGGCAGCGCAGAGGTGAATTTACCGGGTGCTACCTGCAACGGTGATGACCCGGCAGTGCCGTGCCCGGTAGGCGGGCCGGTCGCGCTTGTGGAAGTGGTCGAGGGGGAATTGACAATCCAGGAAATGCAGGCTGATGGTACAATGAGCGCCTTAGTTGCAAAGACAGAAAGCCAAAACGACAATGAGTGATGAATTAACCGCTCAGGGGAAAAGCTTCTCCTACGGGGGGCAAGCTGTGATTGAAGGCGTGCTGATGCGGGGGGCCAATAGTGCTGCTGTTGCCTGCCGGGACGGTCACGGCCAGATTGTGGTGCATGAAACGACCCTGAATAAGCGCATTTATCAGGGGAAAGTTGCCAAAACGCCGTTTATCCGAGGGTTGGTACTGCTGTGGGACGCACTTGGCCTGGGTACACGGGCGCTGATGTGGTCGGCGGATGTGGCCGTCGCTGCGGAAGACCCCGACGGCGAAGCGCCGAGTTTTGATGGGCCGTTGGGCTGGGGCACGCTGGCTATCTCGTTCACGCTGGCCATCGGGTTGTTCTTCCTGCTGCCGCTGTTTGTATCACGCGGGCTAGAAGCAAGTATTGACCGAATCATTTCACCGCCAGCCGTTACGGAAACTGTAACGCCTGATGGTGCCAGCACAACACCCGTCGAAACCACCCAAAGCGAACCCAGTCTGCTGGCAGCGTGGGGTAACTCGGTAATTGTCAACCTGTTGGAGGGTATTTTCCGTCTCGGGTTGGTTATTGCCTACATCTGGGCTATTGGCCACATCCCCGATATTCGGCGCTTGTTTGGTTATCATGGCGCAGAACACAAAACGATCAACGCCTACGAAGCAGGCGCAGAACTCGTACCCGAAACCGTGCAAACCTACCCGATTGAGCATCCGCGCTGCGGCACAGCGTTTTTGCTAAACGTTGTTCTGGTCAGTGTGATTTTGTTTGCGCTGATCGGCAATCCGGGTGGTGCGCTGGGTTGGGTGATCTTGATTGGCTCACGCATTGTGTTTATCCCGGTGATTGCGGGTATCGCTTATGAGTGGCTGCGCTGGACGGCAAAAAACATGGATAACCCCGTCGTGGCCACGCTCATCAAGCCAAATTTGGCGCTGCAAAAGCTAACGACCAATGAACCCGACCTAGGCATGGTGGAAACGGCGATTGTGGCATTTAAGCACGTCCTCGCATCCGAGAAGATCATCCCGGAAGAAGAGGCGGCTATCCCCGAAGCACGGCCAGAAATGGGCCACATGCCCGGCGCTGCCGACTAAAGCAATTGCAGCGGTTGGCGTCAGTTCCAACCGCTGCCACTTTGTCCTGGCTTAGCCCATGCTGGCCAGTTCTTCGTCAATCACCTCACGGAAGGTCTCAATCGGTACGGCCCCGTTTACAAAGCGCCCGTTGATGAAAAAGCCCGGTGTCCCACGTAGGCCCAACTCGCGGGCGTAGGCCTCATCTTCTTGGATTTCCTCGAAGTGTTCCCCGTTCTCGAAGCAGTTCGTAAACTGCTCGTTGTCCAGTTCTAATTCATCCGCGAATTCAAAAAGGACGTCCGTGCTACTGATCGAACTTGTATTGGCAAACAGCAGGTCGTGATATTCCCAGAACTTACCCTGATCCTGGGCACACTCAGCAGCCAACGCAATCACTGGGGATGCCTGCGGCTGAATGACCGGGAAGTCGCGATAGACAAAACGGATGTCATCGCCGTATTCCTCCAGCAACAGCGGCAGGGTATCGCTGGCAAAGCGACCGCAGAACCCACACAGGAAGTCGCTAAACTCAACAATCACAATCGAGCCATCGGGGTTACCCAGGAACGGGTCGTCTTCGTCATAGGCGATTTCGTAAATCTCGCCTTCTTGCAACCCTTCTTCCTGAACCTGAATGCCTGCGTCGGCCATCACATCTGCAACCGCTCCGCGAACAACAGCCTCAAAGTCTTCTGGCAGGGTAGCCTGCTGGGTAGACGGGAACGCAAACGAGCCAGCCACCATGCCAATCCCGAAGAAAACGATGGCAATGATAAGGTAGTTGAAGACGATGCGCGGCACCTCAATTACGTCACCTTTTTCACTGGCCGTCGCTTCGGCGGCTGTCTTCACCTTGTCTTCAATCAGTTGGTCTACGTCGTCATCGGTAATGGTTGCTGTGGTCGTGTCCTGGGGGCTAGTTTCATCGGTGTCGGGTAGGGGGTCGTGCAATGTGGCTGGGGCATCGTCGTGGTCAGGGGGGGTGTCGCTACTATCAATGGGGTGTTCGGCGTCCTGAGCCGATTTGTTCTGAAGGTCTTCGGTCGTCACAAGGCTTCCTTTAAAATGAGCGTCATCTACCCCGGAAATATAATCAATGGCAGCACAGATGGCAATGTAAGCTGCTCGATCATAGACAAAACTTGATGAAATGGGCCGACGACCTCCCCCGTTTTTCAGAAAGTCGCTTATAATACGAGGTGCGTTCCAACGCATAGGATTGACACAGGAGTAACACTATTTGACATCTTTACGCAGGGGTATGATTATCCGTGAGCAGAGCGGCTTTTATTGGGTTGAGGTTCCCAGCGAAGGCCATAAGGTCTATCAAACGCGCTTGCGCGGCAAACTCATGGAGGAAGCACAGTCGTCAGACATCGCTGCCATTGGGGATTGGGTGCAAGTGGCCGTTAGCGAAAACGAAGACCTGGACAATATTGGTACGATTACTGAAGTTGACCCGCGCAAGAATGTCCTCTCACGGGCGGTGCGCACGGTCGGCAACCGTGGAGCGGGCGCGCGCGAACGCCAGCAGGTGATTATTGCCAACGCAGACCAAGCGCTGTTTGTTTTTGCAGCAACCCACCCCAACCCCAACCTGCGGATGCTCGATCTGTTCTTAATCACCGGAGAAGCGTCAGGGATTGAAGACCTGATTATCGTTATCAACAAGACCGATCTCGTCCCGCAGGAAATCACCGAAAACCGCTTTAGCGATTACATCCAAATGGATTATCCGATTCTTTACACGAGCGCTAAAGAGTGCGTTGGGATTGATCGCCTGAGAGAAACGCTGGCCGATAGCGTGTCTGTATTTACCGGGCCATCGGGCGTCGGCAAAAGCAGTCTGCTCAATGCTATCCAACCTGACCTGGGACGCAGCATCAAAGCCGTGAGTCAGGCCCGCAAAGAAGGCGTCCATACGACGCGTGACAGCGCACTGGTGAAGCTAGATTTTGGCGGTTATGTTGCAGACACCCCCGGTATCCGTAACCTGTCTGTTTGGGACATTCAGCCGGAAGAACTCGATAATTACTTCCGAGAGATGAGGCCGTTTGTGCCAGATTGCAAGTTCAGCAATTGCAGCCACCACACCGAACCCGGCTGTGCCGTTCGCCGTGCCGTGGCAAACGGGCACATCAGTAAGCGCCGCTATAAACACTACCTTGTCTTGCGCGAAGAACTCACAGAAGCTCTCACGGTTTATTAATATGCTTAGTCAACTCCAAAGCAAGGGCCATGCCCTACGCATCGCTGTCTTGTGCCTGAGTTTGCTCGCCGCCTGCACATCGCAAACGGGTGGCCCAACCCCCACGCCTGATCGCACGGCGTTGCTAGAAGCCACCGCAGAACCCATCCCCTGGCGGGAGCCTGTTACACCCATTGACGTAGAGAACGCGACGGGTGTGCAGCTTGTCGGACGGCTCGATTCGCCCGGTACAGGCACGATTTTTGCTCACGCGTTTTCGATTGACGGGACCCGCCTGGCCGTACTCAATAACGATCAGCTCGTCGCGTGGGATATTATCATGGGTGAGATTGTGTTTGCGGCCAGTCGGGGTGATGCCATTGACGTTTTCTACTCGCCCGACAAAGCCGAAGTTTACACGATTGACGGCGAGGGTGATGTTCGGGCGCTGGAGGGTGAATCTGGTTTTACTGACGAAGCCTTCAGTACACATCCGGACGTGCAGAGTGGCCCTTATGTTTACCATCCTGATGAGGGTTGGTTTGCTGTGGCCAATATTCGGGGGGACATTCGTGTATGGGACGCGTTGGCGCGTCAGGCACTGATTAACATTGAAACACGCAGGCCAGAACCGTCGGTCGTAGCATTTTCGGTGGATGGCGCACGCGTTGGCTTAGGCACACGCGAGGGCATCGCTGAAGTGTGGGACTGGGAAACCGAAACGCAAATCGGCACACTGACGCTAGAAGATCAACTGCCCGTGGAGCAGGTGGCGTTTTCACCGGATGGCAATCAACTGGCTGTGGCGACTGACGAAGACATTCGCATTTGGGATTTAGAAGCCGACATCGTGACGAATGTGCTGGTGACAGGGCGTGGCGGCTCAACGGATGTGCTGACCTACACCCCTGACGGTGCCTTTGTTATCAACAACGGTCAGGCGGAGGCAATGAATATCTGGGGGGCGGAATCGGGCGAACTGATAGAAGCTGTGACGGAAATTGGTAGTGAACCAGCATCGCTTGCGTTTTCACCGGGTGGTGATTTGATGCTCACCGGGGTGTTTCAGGGGCAAGTGGGCCTGTGGGATATGACAACAATCGGCACGGCCAGTGCGCGTTTTGCGCCGTTTAATACCGACATCACCGTCGTTGATGTGGCTTGGTCACCGGATGGGCGCACCATTGCTGTGTTCGATACGCTAGGGGCTGTGTATGTATGGGGCATCCCAGAGCAAGTCGCACCAGCGGTCACTGACGAACCGTAGCGGGGTATTACGCCCCGTCTGCGGGTTCCTCAGCAGGCTCACCTTCGGCCTCTTCATCTTTTTTCGCTTTCCAAACCTCGTTCGCGATGTCGATGAATAGTTGACCGTTCAGATGGTCGATTTCGTGCTGAAAGACGCGTGCCAGCCAGCCTTTTGCTTTAATGCGTATGTTTTTGCCGTATCGGTCTTGCCCTTTCACCGTAATCGTTTCGTGGCGGTCGACTTCCCCGAAGTAACCTGGGATAGACAGGCAGGCCTCAACCCCATCGACCATATCCCGGCTGCCTTTGACGATTTCCGGATTGGCAACCACATAAAGCACGCCAGCGTCATCGCCGTATTGTTCCTTGCTTTCTTCGTCATCGGGCAAGCGCACGATAATCACGCGCTGGCTCACGCCGACCTGCGGCGCGGCAAGGCCCACACCGGGAGCGTCGAGCAGGGTTTCGAGCATGTCGTCCACAAGTTGCTGGAACTTGGGGCCAAAGTCCGTTACTTTAATCGCCCGTTTTCGCAATACTGCGCTGCGCTCCGGGTCGTTAAGAAATACTATGTCGCGCAAACTCATGGGCTTTTTCCTTTGCCGCTAAAACGCAAGCTATCCGTGAGCGACCATTCTAGCGGACGGCGCGGGCGCTTCCAACGCTGCGTCCGGGGGTCGCGATGCAGTAAAGCCACAACCTGAACATTGAAATAACTGAATCGTGACAATTCGGTGTTTGACCCGTTGATTTTTCTGTGATAACATGTTGTTTAGAAGCCATTTCTTCACTACTTCACAATTCACTCTAACGCGTTGTCGTCAACCGGAGTGCCCGTTCCAAAACGGGGACAGGTGTGTTGCACCATGCCACTTGAGGGCCGGTGCCTACCGACGAATACTGTTAGAGTGCCAACTAAACCTCCTCCGTACATACAATTTGGAAAAGTGGTTATGCCCCGTGGCAACAACACCAACAACATCAGCAAACAGATGGACATAGCTAAGCTTGAGCAGAAAACGCTTGAGGAACTTCGTATAATGGCGCGGGAAGCTGACGTGCCCACCTATAGCCGCCTTAAAAAACAAGACCTGATGCTGGCACTTTTACGGCACAACGCTGAGCAGCGCGGCTACAAGCTGCGTGGTGGCGTGCTGGAAGTGGTTGACGATGGTATGGGCTTTTTACGGGCGGATGGTTTCATGAGTGGCCCCAACGACATCTACGTGAGCCAAACACAGATTAAGCGCTTTAACATGCGCACGGGTGACATGATTATCGGCCAGGTGCGCCCGCCCAAAGACAGTGAAAAGTACTACGGCCTGCTGCGCGTAGAAGCGGTCAATGGCTTGGCCCCCGATGAAATCAAGAACCGACCCTACTTTGAAGACCTAACACCGATCTTCCCGACCGAGCGGTTTAACCTGGAAACGAACCCGCGTATCCTTTCCACGCGCTTGCTCAACCTCATCGCTCCAATTGGTAAGGGCCAGCGTGGGCTAATTGTTTCTCCGCCGAAGGCCGGTAAGACGACCGTCCTCAAGGACATTGCCAACGCGATTAGCCACAACTATCCCGAAGTTCACCTGATGATTTGCCTTGTGGGTGAGCGCCCGGAAGAAGTGACGGACATTGACCGCTCGGTGGAAGCGGAAGTGGTCGCGTCTACTTTCGATGACCCGTATAGTCATCATGTGCGGGTAACCGAGATGGCCCTGAACCGCGCCAAGCGGCTGGTGGAAGCCAAGCGCGATGTTGTGCTGCTGTTAGACAGCATCACGCGTCTGGCACGTGCTTACAACCTTGTTGTGCCTACGAGTGGGCGCACGCTGTCCGGTGGTTTGGACCCGTCAGCGATTCACCCGCCCAAGCGCATCTTTGGTGCGGCTCGCAACGTAGAAGAGGGCGGCAGCCTGACGATGATTGGCACTTGCCTTGTGAACACGGGTAGTAAGATGGACGATGTTATCTACGAGGAGTTTAAGGGAACGGGCAACATGGAACTGCACCTGAGCCGCAAACTCCAGGAACGGCGCATCTTCCCGGCCTTTGACATGGAACAGTCTTCGACCCGGCGTGAGGAAACGCTGCTCGGCCCAGACGTTATCCAGCGGGTACACACCATGCGGCGTATGGCCTCTCACTTGAGTGAGGACATCGGCCAGGTGGACGCGTGGGATCGGCTGATTTCTGAGTTCCGTCAAACGGACAGCAACGAGGAATTTTTGAACTCGCTGCCGCGCGGGTCGGATAACGGTATTGGCTACTAGTCTTTCACACGTTTGTGATATACTGTCCGCGCTATCGACGACTACCCAATTTCAAGGTTGGAAAGAACAACGATGATTGATGTCAATCAACTTCGTAAGAAGACAAACTTCACGGTAAACAATGAAATCTACAAGGTTCTGGACTACGAACACCGTAAGCCAGGGCGGGGCAAGGCGACCATTCGTGTAAAGGTTCGCAACCTGCGCAACGGCTCCACGACAGAAATGACCTTCAATTCTGGCGAATCGGTGCAGAACATTCAGGTAGACAGCCGTGAGGTGGAATATTTGTATGACGACGGCGAGTTCCTCGTCTTCATGGACACGTCCACCTATGAGCAGCCACAGGTGTCTCGCAGTGTATTTGAAGATGCACTGCCTTACCTGGTCGAAAACCTGCGCCTGAACCTGGTTCAGTACGGTGATGAAATCATTGACTACGAACTGCCCGCGAACGTTGACTATGAAGTGGTGGAAGCAGAAATGGCTGTGGCTGGCGATACCGCCAACAATCCCACCAAAAAGGTCAAGACGGCTACCGGGCTAGAGGTTCAGGTGCCGATGTTTGTCAACGAAGGTGATACGATTCGTGTGCGCACCGAAGACGGCGCATACATCACCCGCGTTTAGTTGAGCAAGCAGCGCAGGGGAGAGGAAGCACGGGGCAATCGGTTGTTTGGGCTATTGCGCTACTTTATCCCCGTTATTGGGTTTGCAGTCTCGCTAGGGGTTGTGTGGTATTTGCTGCGGCGGCAAGGCAAAGCCGTTGACTACCCCACGGCCCAAGCGCTCACACGCTTCCCGCAAACACCGGCGACCGTCACCCGTCACAGTCCCGACGAACTCCACATCAAATGGCAGTGGCAAGCTGACGCCGTGTATATCTACACGGGCCGCGACCCGCTTGGCTCAACCAAGGGCCGCCGTGCCGTGACGGTTCAGGGTGAGGCGAACTCAGTGACACTCAGCCAGCACCCCGCGTCAAAACGGGTCTACTTCACATTGACGTTTGAGGGCGGCGACCACGACGGCCAGCAACTGGTCATCGGGGAGCGTGAACTTGCCCTGGAAGGTGCGGTCAACTTTCGCGATGTTGGCGGGTATCGCACCCAAGACGGTCAAGTGGTTCGCTGGGGACGGGTGTACCGTGCTGGCCAACTCAACAGCCTCACGGATGGCGACCTTGCTATGCTCACGCAGATGGGTTTACAGCTATCCTGTGACTTGCGTCTGCCAGAAGAAGTTGCAGAAGCCCCGGATAGACTCCCACCGATGATGCACTATGAAGCGATTCCCGTGCAAAGTAGCGAGTCTCGCTCCGACCAAATTCGGCGGCTGCTGGGCGCTCGTGGGCGCATGGATGACTTTATGGTGACGGCCTACACAGATGTGATTGTAGATAACAACCCGGATGTTTATGCGCGTGTGTTTGAGCGTATTGCAGACCCGGCCAACCTGCCATTGGTGGTGCATTGCACAGCAGGCAAGGATCGAACAGGGGTAGCAATGGCGCTGCTGTTGGCATTGCTAGGCGTGCCAGATGATGTCATCGAAGCGGACTATGCGCTAAGCAACTTGCACTACGACACGTTCGAGGCGCTGGGCGAGGACGCAATCCGCTCATTTGGCCGGGTGGGGCTGAATGTACAAACGCTGCTCCCGTTGTTTACTGCAAATCCGAAAACGATACGAGCCACCCTCGCCCATGTGCGGGAGCGGTATGGCTCGGTAGAGGGATATTTGACTAAAGCAGGCGGCCTGAATTCCGAAACGCTCGACCGTGTGCGCGATAACCTGCTTAACTAATGGCCAGGACGCGCAGTGGGCCACCTGAGCCGTTTTCGTACTTCGGAATGCCCAACACCACCTGACCGATCATAGGGCCTACGCTGGCCAAGTTGTTCAGGTTCTCGATGCCAAGGAGTCCCGCACCCAGAATGGTGTAGTGAACATCGAAAGTGGCTGACGGACCGTGGTCAATGCTGAGCGTGTCTACACCGATGCCCTTGATGCTGCGCTCGTTTACCAAGAACTCCGCCGCTTCTGGACTAAAACCTGGAAAGTGCAGCCCGCCTTCGGCATCTGTGCCACTGAAGGCTTCTGCCCCTTGTTCCAACAGCACCTCTGCCCAACCGGAGTACATCATGACAAAAGCGCCTTCTGGAATGGTGCCATTGGCTTCTTCCCACGCTGCGATGTCTTCGACAGCCAGCATTGCGTCGGGGTTTTCGGCTGCTTTAGCGGCAATGTCGATCACGGCGGCGGGGCCAATCAGCATGGACGGGTCAATTTCTGATACCAAAGCGCCATCCGCAATAAAGTGACCGGGGGCGTCCATGTGTGTGCTGGTGTGTTCGTCGAATGACCACTCTTGTGCGTAGAAGCCATTTTCCTCAACCGTGACGCGGGCCGTGGCAGTGGCGGTGTTCGCCCCAGGGAATACCGGGAATTCAGGGCTGAGCATGTGGCTGAGGTCAACCACCTCACCCCCCATGTCCTGGGCGCGTGGCATTGCTTTTGCCGTCTGGACGGACAGTTTGGTGGATGCGGCAGCAGCAGCCGTCAGGCCCCCTAGCTTAAGGAAGCTGCGCCGATTCATCTTGGGCAGCCCGTCTTGGTGGATACGATCACGAACAACTTTGGCAACTTTAGGTGAGCACATCGCGCAATCTCCTGAAATCTAACTCGTGCATTGTTAATACAACGCGAAATAGTTTATCGGGAAATTAAGAGATTTGCAGAAAATGGGACTGCGTATCAACTAGCGGCTCACGTCAAGCACAACGCGCCCGCGCACCTCGCCAGTGAGGATGCGCTTGCTTAGTTGTTCGATGTTAGAGAGCGGCTCAACCTGCATCATCATCTCGAACTTTTCTGGAGGGAGGTCAAGGACGATCTTTTGCCAGGTGTTAACCCGTTGCTCGTAAGGTGCCATCACCGAGTCAATGCCGATCAGACTCACCCCACGCAGGATAAACGGCAGTACAGTCGTGTTTAGGGCAGTGCCACCCGCCAGGCCATAGGCGGCAACCGCAGCACCGTACTGCAATGTGCTAAGAATGTTGGCGAGCGTATCACCGCCTACGCCATCAATGGCCCCTGCCCATCTGCCTGACGCCAACGGGCGGGCTGGGGCGTCTAAACGGCCAATCACCTCGGTTGCGCCCAAAGCCTTAAGGTAATCTGACAGTTCTTGCCGCCCCGTTGATGCCACCACCGTGTATCCCCACTCCCCCAATATAGCTACAGCCATGCTCCCTACGCCGCCAGAGGCCCCTGTGACCAGAACTTCGCCGCTGTCGGGTTCCATGCCGCGCAGTTCCAGTGCCAAAATAGCGAGCGTTGCCGTCAGGCCCGCCGTACCGACCGCCATCGCTTGGCGGGCCGTCATGCCTACCGGCAGCGGCACCAGCCACTCCGATTTGACGCGGGCGTATTCCGCATAGCCCCCCCAATGTGACTCGCCCACTCCCCAACCGGTAAGGATAACCTCATCGCCAACGGGATACTGCTCTGAATTGGATGCCTCGACCGTGCCAACAAAGTCAATGCCGGGCACCATTGGATAGCGGCGCACGATTTTGCCCCGGTTTGTTACGGCAAGGCCATCTTTGTAGTTCAGGCTGGAGTAAGCGATTTTGACAAGCACATCACCTTCGGGCAGGTCGTTCACACTGATCTGTTCAAAGCCGCCTGTCACGGACTGGTCATCGTTTTGGCGGAGGACATAGGCGCGAAGTGAAGGTGTACTCATGCGTGGCGCTCCTCTTTGGGGTGAACGGAGTGACGGTTATTCACGCAAAGTGTAACAGAGGTAGGCCGTTCTATTCTGCATCACTCATGAATCTGTAGAAAATGCGGTCGTCTTCGGGGAGGCCATAAAAGGGTTGGAGTAAGGCCACTTCGCGCGCTGTGGGGTTGATGACGCGTACAGGAATGTCGAACGAATCGTTGGGTAACGTGGGCAGGGTGCGCGCACATGACGCTTGCAGCTCGTTCACCGCCCGGCGTTCCACCCAGCCAAAACCGCTGCGGTACTGTACCCGGTACCACCCGCCGGATTCAACAATGCCCATCACTTGCACTGGCGCGCCATCGGGAAAGACACCGTAGATCACACTGCCAAGCCCCGGGCCAGACCGGGCGTTTAATTGCAACATGCCTTCAGTCATGATGCTGCTGCTGCACCCTTCCACCTCACCGATGACGCGGGCAGAGCTAAAGGGACGTTGTGATGCGTTGACCTGGGTGATTATAGGGTTTGCCAAGGCCGCTTTGTCTTGTGTAATGGTGACGCCCTGGCTGCTAAATGTGCCAGTTTCCACCACGAGCGCGGTTCGACCCGCGTAAGCCGTGGCCAGCACATGCAGCGCACCAGAATTTGGGGTGTTGAAGGCGGTTTGCGCTGTTTCGATAACCAGGTCAGCCACATTGCTACGAAATACGACCTCACCTTCGGTTAGCAACAATGTCGCTTGCACGGGTGCAGCCTCTCGGCTCAGGTCACGGAGCGTCCATGTGGTATTGGGTAGGGTAAGCCATTCAGCGTTATCATCAACGCTGACCAGCACCCGCCCAACGCCATCAGTGCGGACGCTGTCCCCGGTACCGACGGGCATGACAGCACCGACGGGCAGCGTTAGCCAACCGGATGTATTCGAACGCTTAATTTCGACGCCGCTGTGGGTCACTTGTAGCACGCCAGCGAGTGGCACCTGTGCTTGAATTGTATTTGACAGGCAGAACACCAGCAGGAATACGACTAGGTAGGTGCCTCGGTTTCTGTGTCTGCAATGGGTAGCTCCACGTAGAATGTGCTGCCAATGCCCTCTTCGCTCTCCACCCATATGCGCCCCTCATGTGCTTCAATCACAGACTTAACCAGGCTCAGGCCCAGGCCCGTGCCCTTAATATGCTTCGTTTCTTCTGTGCGAACCCGGTAGAACTCCGTGAACAGCATATCAAGTGCCTCTTCAGGCATCCCATAGCCATTATCGGCTACAGACAGCTTAACCTGCCCATTGTCACAAGCCAGGCGGATGGTGACATGACCGTTGTTCGGCGTATACTTTATGGCATTCCCTACCAAATTAGAGGCTGCCTGTACCATGTGATTGAAATCCCCGTTTACCATTGGCGCGCTATCTGGCAAGTTTACGGTAAGGGTTTGTTGCTTGGAATCCGCATCGGGTTGGTGTCGCTCGGCCACATAGCGAACGACATTTGCCATGTCTAGCGGTTCGCGGTCAATCAACCCAGCGCGAATGTGTTCTAAGTCCAGGATTTCGGTGATGATGTCGTTCATCTCCTCAGCAGATGTGATGATGCGTTGTAAGAACAATCGCATTTGCTCGGCATCTTCGCCAGAATCAATGATCTCCTCAATGAGTTCGCCATAGCCAATGATGCGACCGAGTGGGTTTTTCAGGTCGTGGGATGCCATCCGAATCATGCGTGTTTTGAGTTGGTTGAGTTCCGCCAACCCGGTAATGTCACTCAACGTAATAACCCAGCGCCGATCCCCCATAATGTGGGCCGCATCAAGTTGAAAGGTGCGCCGGCCCGACTTGACCTCCAGGCGGAAGGGTTGCTGCGATAACAACCCCTGGCCAATGCCCATCCACGTCGCGTCGTCAATGTTGCCGGATTCCAGAGCGGCGCTGAGCGGTTGGCCGCGATAGTCGCCACTGCCTTTGATTTGCAGCCATTTGATGACCACGTCGTTGTAACGTTCCAAGTTGAGCGCGTCGTCCAAAACGATAACGCCCGCCGGTGATTCTTCCAGAATGCCCTGCAATAGTTTGTTCTGGCTTTGCGTTTCGCTGAATAGGCGGGCGTTTTCAAGGTTGGCTGCGATCTGATTGCCGAAACGCTCGATTTGCGCCTGTACGGTCTTGGCGCGATTGGTGTGTGGTAGGTGGACGGTAAAAACGGTTAGCACGCGGCTTTGCCAGGGAATGGGAACGGCTAAAAACCGATTTTCAATCTGGACTGTTTCGGTGTGGGCGGCTCTTTGACTGACCGCATCGTAGGGGGCGTCTGCCCCCCACTTGCGAAATACACTGAACTCACCGTGGCGATTTCGCATCCAGATGGCCCCGGTCGGTGCCTCGGTCATGACTTTTAGGTCTTCTACGATGAGTGGTAGGATGCGGCTCAGGTTCATCTGCTGTTGCGAGACTAACAGCAGGCTCTGAAGTTCGTTTTCGAGCTGCTGGCGCTGGCGAATTTCGGTCGAGATGCGAACCCCAATGCTGGCGAACAGCGCGACCAGAATGGTCAGTGTAGGGTGAAAGGGGTTGAGGACAACGTTACGCACATCGAACGTCACAGAGGCGTAGACAATCCATGTGATGAGGAAGACACCCGCTAACGCCAGCATCCAGTACCAGCGCAGGTATGCATAAGCCACGCTGCCAAATATGGCCATTAAGACAATGGTGATGATTTGGGAGGCGCGGCTTTCATAGCGTAAGACCCCATTGGAAAGCAGCGTTTCGGTTGCGTTGGCGTTGATTTCAACGCCTGCCATTAAGCTGCCCCGCACAGAGGTGGGCGTAAGGCGTTGGTCAACGGCACCGGTTACATTCATTAAGCCAACAAAAACAATTTTATCAGTAAAAACGTCTGGGTCGATTAATCCCTCTGCGACATCGTAGATCGAATAAACATCAAAGGTTTGCCCGGGTGGGCCGTGATAGTCAAGCATCCATAGGCCGTTGCTATCGAGCGGGACGGCGACGTCTGGTGGCAGCAGTAGGCCATCGCTGCTGCTGCTGACGACTTGTGGGGCCAACGTGGGCGAAATATTGAAATAAGCGAGATAGCTACTCAGTGCTAGCGAATAGCGTGTTTGGCTATCGTGGGTTGCGGTCGCATAATAATGACGCACGATGCCGTCGGCGTCTTGGCAGGCGTTGGCATAGCTAACATAGGTGGCGCGCTGGGCAAAGCGCTGTATCGGAGACAGTTCACTATCGAATTGAGTGGCACAGTTTTGCAGCACGCGGTCGGTATTGGTGCCGGCGGCTGCCAATATAACCCGCGTGCCGCCTGCATTTGCCCGCAGCATGGCCTCTTGCAAATCGTCGTCACCTGAGCGGGCTTCAGTAAACAGCATATCAAAAACGGCAACACGCGTGTCAGCCTGCGTCAGTTGGTCAAGGACCGTGCCATAGCGTGCGCGTGACCAATCTTGATAGGCCTCACCGTATTGGCGAATGCTGTGGTCGTCAACGGCGATGATGACGATGTTGTCAGAGGTCGGTTTGGTCACGTAATAGAAGTTAGACAGCCGCAGGCGAAAATCCACAAAGGCCGACGACTGCCACATCAAACCAACCAGGAATGCAACAACAATGCCTGTTGCTAAACCAAACCGAAGCTTATGAAACCGTCCCCCTGCCCAACTCATGGTGATGCTTCACCCGTGGCTTCGGCTGGTGCTGAACCTTGCGGTGTTGCTTCGGGTATGGGGGCGTCATCCATATCGATTGGATCACCCATGAACTCAATTTGGGTAGCATCCTCTGGGCCAAACTCCCGCTCAAATTGGCGTAGGCCAGCACAATCGCCTTCGAGGTTGAGATCGCTGGCCAAAATCCAGCCAAAACCCCCGCGAAAGTCAATGCGATACCATGCGCCGCCTTCTATCACCCCCTTAACGTTGCTGATGTCCTCAGCGGCAACCGTTCCCACGCGCTCAAAGTCTGTACTTGGGCCAAGGCGCACATTCATACGGACATCGTCTGGCGTACTTACAACGACCGCGCACCCATCAAGAGCCGCGTCAAGTTCAGCGAACGTTGTTGCGCTGACCACATCGCTCAGGGGGGCGTTTGCTTCTGAACGCACCCCAAAAGCCAGGGGGACGCTCACTGTTTCACCCTCAGCAGATGCGTCTACATCGCCCTCAGCGACCAGCATCGCGGAGCGTCCGTCTTCTTCTACGCGAATGTCAAAGGCTGTGCCGCGCGCTGCCAGCGTGGTGCCGGGGGTATCGACCTCGTAGGTAGACCCTGCATCAAGTGCCCGACCAACACGCTGCCGGGTTTGCCCAGCAATCACGCTGACAAGCAGATTGAACTGATCCTCGTCGCCGGTGGTGCTAAATGTGTCAATGCGATAGGTTGTCATGGGGTCGAGGGTGGTTTCAATACCCGTTTCGAGGAATGTGATGGTTGCACTGCCTGTTGCGTCTGTGCGAATGGTGTCCCCAACGCCAACGATGGCCTCAACCTGTACCGGAATCCATTGGTCGGTCGCCACGCGCTGCACCTCGACGGTTGGGCCGTCAACCACCATGACGGCGGCGAAGTCCGCTTGGCCGAATGCAACCCCCGACACCGTTAATAATAACAGTAATGAAAATCCCAAACGATTAATCATGCATGACCTTTCCGTGGGTAGTTTTTACACAATCTACGCCAATTATAGGCTGAGCAGTCGGGTTTCATCTGCAAAAACTCGTAATAATTGTAATACTGTAACACTGACTGACTTCGCGTTAATTTCAGGGGCGCTCGGAGTAGATAACGCTTGTAATATTAGAAAACGGCACACATGTAATCTGGTCAAGCGTGGTACCGGGGACGACAAAACAGATCATGTCTGCACCTACACGGTCTACCAATACGGTGCCCTCGCCTATATCTACAGTACGTCCTAGTCGCGGAGCCACCTGCGCAAACTCAATAGTGGCACGGGTGTTGCTGGCTTCCAGTTCACGCAGCAGGTTACCGAAAGAATCTGCCGATGACTGCGCCCGCAGTTCACTGTTGCCGGACGCGACGATAGCCGTGGCGATAACGGCAAAAATGATTACGGTTCCAACGCCCCAAAGTTCTCTGTATATCATACCTTATTTTCCTTAGCGGGTGGCTGAGTAGCGCTCATGTCATCGTAATCATAGCACTACCCGCACAACCTGCCCAAATACGGTACAATGCGACCCACGATTCACCACCACAAACACATGGAGTAATTTATGAAACTCGCGGTGATATCAGATATTCACGGCAACCTACAGGCATTGAATGCTGTCTTTGCAGACCTTGAATCCGTCAATGCCGATAAAACGTGGGTTCTGGGCGATTTGGCAGCACACGGCCCGTACGCTGCCGCCTGCGTGTCAACCATCCGCGAACGGCATGAGGCGGACAAGGACAATTTTCAGGTTATTGGGGGGAATACTGACCGTTACCTGGTGACCAACGCCCGCATGGCGAAGAAAAAGGCCAAAGACGAAGACACCTACCAACAATACGCGGCGCAAATTCCGATTGAGAACGCGATATTCAGTTGGGGCACGGTTCAGCTTGGTTGGGAGAACTACGAGTTCTTGAGCAAGCTGCCTGGCCGCGAATTAAGCCACGACGCGGAGGGATATGGAATTGTGATGGGCTACCACGCGGTACCCGGCGACGATGAGTACAGCATCACGCCAGAAACCCCGGATGAAGAAGCGCT
>CAWUJQ010000022.1:0-25407 GCA_963922445.1 uncultured bacterium | reverse complement strand
AGTGAGATGCCCACCCCACACGCAATCAACACCCCGCCCCAGGCCGATGGAAATCGGAACACAGCCGCTTCGCTAAGAATCCACACGCCGATGGCATTGCGTGGCCCACCAAAATACCCCGCCACCACCACCCCAATCACAGATAAGGTCGCGCTTAGCTTGAGGGCGTTGATGAAGTACGGCAGCGCATTGGGTACACGCAGCTTCCAAAAGATGTCGAACGGACGTGCCCCGTAGCTGAGCATTAAATCCAGCGCGTCCTGCTCAACTTGCGTCAGACCTCGCACCAGGTTAATCAGCACCGGGTAGTACACCAGCGTGACGACAATCATCATATTAGAAAGCGGGCTGATTGACCCAAACCAGTTGTTCATGATGGGCGCGAAGATAATCATGGGTACAGCGTTCAGCCCAATCGCAAAAGGCAGCAAGGCGCGACGCGCCACTTGCCAGCGAACCGCCAGCAGCGCCCCGATTAGGGCTAACGTAATGCCCAAAACCAAGCCCCCCACAGCCTCATAGATCAAGCGCCACAGCCCTTCGCGCAGCGATTCGCCGTTGGCTGTCATAGCACTTACAATCGCACTCGGCGGTGGCAGGATGAACTGCTGTACGTTAAGTATCCGCACCCCAAATTCCCATGTGGCCAGGAATAGCAAAAACACGATGACCGCTGGCAGTCGTTTGCGAATCATATGGCGTCAACAACCTCTGCGCGCCCGCGTAGCACCCACGCTTCAGCGATGAATACCAGTGTGTAGGAGGTGATGCCGAGTGCTGCCGCAATCACAATGCATGCCCACAGCTTCTCTGGCCCAGTGCTGTAATACTGCGAGAAGTTTAGCACCGCACTGCCCAACCCATTCGACACACCCGACGGCAGTTCCCCCACCACCGCGCCGATAACACTCGCCGTCGCTGCGATTTTGAATCCCACGAACAGGTAGGGCACGGCAGCCGGTAACCGCAGCTTCAGCAGTATCTGTAGTGGGGCCGCCGCGTATGACCGCATCAGGTCTAGGTCAGATTCATCAACCGACCGCAGGCCGCGCAGGGCAGAGATGGTAACGGGGAAGAATGTGAGGTAAGCGGCAATCGTTGCGACAGAAAGCCAACTGGATTGTAGCCAGATGACGATCATTGGCGCGATAATCAGGATGGGGATGGTTTGCGACGCGATGATATAAGGCACAAGTGCCCGACTCAGCAAATCGGAGTGAACCAGCACAATCGCCAACGTCATGCCAACGGCAGTACCTATGGCAAAGCCAAGCAGTGACATCAAAAATGTGTATTGGGCCGCCTGTAGCAGCAGCCAGATAAGCGGCGGGCCGCCGCGTCGTGCGGGTTCCACGAATGCATACGCGATGTCCCATAGATGGGGCATGTTCAGGTTGTTGGCGAAGCGCCAGCGGAGTGGGGGGGTATACACTGTTTCCAGCGGAATGCCAATCGCTGTCAGGTCAATGCGCAGTGCCTGCCCGCCTATCAGCTTGAGCGCTTCCCACAGAATAGCGAGGCCAACGAGCAGCACAAAAAAGGGAATCCACTGGCGCAGCCAAGCCCGGAACCCATCAAGGCGCGGCCACGGTGGGGTTTGTGTAACGGCTGCCTGTTGAGCAGACCGCGTCTGTTCAATTGTCATAACAGATTCTCTCTATATGACACCTACCAACAAGCAAAAGAGGGCGGCATGTGCCGTCCCCCTTTATTATGGCAACAATCCCCGTAGATGACGAGTTACTGGCCACCTTCTAACAGTTCGACCTCACCCTTCTCGAAGTCCAGGCCATACACGTCCAGCCCTTCTGCTTTCAGGTTTGCCACAGCGGTTTCAACGATGTCTGTGCGCCACGCGCCTTCGTCCGGCTCCTCGGTGATAAGTTCGTATTCGAGAGCAATGGCCACCGTCTCTTCAAAGGCGTTTTCGTTATTCAGGATGCCAATGCCGTTAGGGGCTGGCCACAACAGGCTGTTGAACTCGTTCATCATCCACTGCTGATGGCTTTCGCCCAGGGCGCTGCCCTCATCTAACACAATCTGGACGCACTCATCCGGGTTATCGCGGCAGTAAATCCAACCCTTGAGCGATGCCTGCACAAACGTCAGTGCAATCTCCTCACCACCCTCGCTTTCCAGCAGCGTCTCTGTGGTGAAGATGTTGTCTTGCAATGTGGTAATGCCATAGTCGCTCACGCGGATGATGTTGAAGTCCTCTGGCGTGTACAGTTCGCCCGTGTCCGGGTTGATGGTTTCCAGTACCTGGGCATATTCGTTGTAAATCGTTGCCTGGGCCGCTTCGATCTCACGGTTTAGCAGTTGGGTCATGTCGAAGCCCTGACGCACGATCTCGGCGTCTGTGTCAGGTTCAACCCCAGCCTGACGCATCAACGCAAACAGGGCTGTTTCATTGCCGCCCAGCCACGAGCCAACCACACGGCCTTCCATGTCTTCAGGTTCAACGATTTCGTCCTCAGCAAACGACACTACCAGTGTCGGTACCACCTGGTTCACACGCGCCAGGCTGACCAAATCAGCACCGTTCTCGCGGGCGGCCAGCGTGTTCACAAACGGACGCACGCCAAAGTCCACCTGGCCCGCTGCCACCAACTGGTCGGGGTTGATGTCCGGCCCGCCGGGGCGAATCTCGACGGACAGGCCAAGCTCCTCATAAAAGCCAAGTTCAGCGGCGGCGTAGTAACCTGCAAATTGGGCCTGCGTGACCCATTGCAAAACGACGCTTACTTCGGTGAGTTCTTCGTCCTGGGCTTGCAGAGGCAGTGCGCCGCCGACCAGCAGCAGGGCAACAACCATCAAGAGTGAAAAGTTACGCATGATATTTACCTCATTGGTGTTGATAATGATAAGTGATGAGACTGCCACACGGAGGATCGTGCCTATGGGTTTGGAGGTGGGCAGGCACGCACACTTGCTGCGTGAACTCACATTGAATGGGCACCCTGACTTTTCAGAGTGCCCCGTTTTACTCAAGCGTTGTGTAACTGTTTATTCGCCACCCGGCGTGATTTCAACCTCAAGCGGCTCATAGTCTGCGCCGACAAGATCAAGGTCGGGGAAGTCCGTTGTAAGGCTTTCCAGTGCTGCGGCTGTGATGTCCAGGGTGTAGGCAGCTTCGCCCGGTGCCTCGGCAATTACTTCGCCTTCAAGAGACACGTCCACAGTCTGCGCCCACAAATCCAGGTCAAGCGCCCCTACGCCATCTGGGGATGGCCAGATGAGCTTATTGATTTCGTTTAACTGCCAGCGCATGTGACCTTCACCCAGCGTGGGGCCGTTTTCCAGCACGATGTCGACGCACTCGTCAAAGCTGTCCCGGCAGAAGATCCACCCACGAATAGACGCCCGCACGAACGCCTCTGCGATTTCGGGGCTGCCTTCTTCGGCCAGCCATTCACCACGCACAAAGATGTGGTCTTGCAGCATAGCGGTGCCCACATCATTGAAGTCGATTACGTCGAGGTCGTCAGCAGTGTAGATCAACTCGCCGTCTTCGTCGGTCGCTTCGAGCACCTGGGCATATTCGTTGTAGGTCATCGCCTGGGCAGCATCTACCTCACCGTTGATGAGTAGCGCCATGTCGAACGGCTGCTGCACGATGGTCACGTCATCCGGGTTTTCGGGGTCAATGCCTTCGGCACGCATGGCGGCAAACAGTTCGTGTTCATTGCCAAAGCCCCATGTGCCAATCCGCATTCCTTCGAAGTCGGCAACGCCCTCGATGCCGGTATCTACAAAGGAAACCTGCAACGTGCCGCTGCGCTGGAAAATCTGCGCGATGTTCACAAGGTCGGCCCCTGCCTCACGAGACTCCAACACCTTCGGCACCCAGGCGATGCCAAATTCAGCATCACCAGCAGCAACGACCTGCTGCGGCACAATTTCGACTGCGCCTTCAAGAATGGTGAGGTCCAGCCCCTCTTCTTCGTAGTAGCCGTTGGCTACGGCAGCGTAGTAGCCGGCAAACTGTGACTGCGCTACCCACTGCAATTGCAGACTAACCGGTACCAGGTCTTCATCCTGCGCCAGGACTGCGCCAAATGACAGCGCCATGCACGCAACGAGCAGGACAATCGTCAAACGTTTCAACATGAATTGTTACCTCCGAACAGAAGCAAAATGTACAAATTTATACAGGCCATAGCCTAACGGTTCTGTGGGCCACTGGCATGTGAATTATTCACAGAAACATTACGGGGTTTACTGTACAAGGCTCACTCTACGGGGTCGTCCCAGGGCATTGCGACGCGCTCTATGGCAATAATCACAACGTAGAAGCCAATCCCAATGAGTGATGCCATAACGATGGCCGCCCACGCCCGCGCAAAGTCGAAAGCAGCGGCTTCCTGAGTGATGAAAACGCCCAACGTGGCACGTGGCCCCCCAAAAAATTCCCCTACCACAGCGCCAATCACAGCTAACGCGCTAGCAACCCGAAGTGCACTGAAAATGTAGGGTAGGGCATTTGGAACACGCAGCCCCAACAGGATTTTGATCGGGCTGGCTGCGTAACTTTGCATCAGTTCGAGTTCCAGCTTGTCGATTTCCGTCAGGCCGCGCACAGTGTTTATCATGGCGGGGAAGAACACGATAATGGCAACAATCGCCATTTTAGATGCCGGATTGGTCAGGCCAAACCAGTTGTTCATGATAGGCGCGAACGCCACAATCGGCACCGAATTGGCAGCAATGGCAAAGGGCATGGTCGCTTCGCGCAGCATAATAAACCGTGCGGTGACCAGTGCGACCAGCACCCCGCCGCCACACCCAATCACGAATCCACCGACTGCGGCGAAAAAGGTCGCCCGCGTGGATTCAAACAGGATGGAGGATTCGTTTGGGTCGAGCAGCAGTGCTACCTCTGAAGCAAACTCCGCGGCAATCTCAGTGGGGCGTGGCAGAATGAACTGCTGCACGTTAAACACGCGCACCAGGAATTCCCACAGGGCCAGCACACCGATGGCAACCAGCACTGTTGGCAGATAGTAGACGAGCCGCTGCGTCCAGGTTTGGTCGCCAGTCATGAGCTATACCTCGTGTGCATCGCGCAGTAACTCGCGCACTTCAGATACCAACTCGAAGTAGCGCGGATCATCTCGTGTTTCAAATACGCGGGGGTATGGCAAATCCACGTCGATTATGCTGGTAATGCGCCCCGGTCGCGGTGACATGACCACAATCCGACTGGACAGGAAGACCGCCTCTGCAATGCTGTGTGTGACGAACACAATTGTTGTGTTCGTCTGCTGCCAGATGCGAAGGATTTCTAGGTTCATGCGCTCACGGGTGAACTCGTCCAGTGCGCCAAACGGCTCGTCCATCAATAGCAACTGCGGCTCGAACACCAGCGCCCGCGCAATCGCGACACGCTGCTGCATCCCACCACTAAGCTGCCGGGGATAGTGTTTGCCGAAGTCGCCCAATTCGACCATTTCTAGCATGGATTGCGCGGCTTTGTGGCGCTCCTGGCGCGAATAGCCCATGATTTCTAGCGGAAGCTGCACATTTTTGGCGACGGTGCGCCAGCGGTAGAGCGTCGCCGCCTGGAAAACCATACCGTAATCGCGGTTGAGTCGGGCTTCTTCAGGCGTTTTGCCGTTGACTGTCAAATCACCGCCCGTAGGCTCAATCAAGTTCGCAATCAGGCGTAACAGTGTAGATTTACCGCAACCTGACGGGCCAATCAACGACACGAACTCACCCGGTTTGATCGTCAGGTTCACATCTTGAAGCGCAACCACAGCTTCATCCGTGTTGGGGTTGTATATTTTGCCCAGGTTCGCAGCAGCGATGACGGGTTCTAACGTCGTAACTTCAGACACAGTCGTGCCCTCCTGATGGGATAACTTATCGGGTTTGCTGGCCGCCCAGCGTGAGCCGCTCGACCAGCACAACGACAAGGAAAAATGCAATGCCAAGCAGCGCTGCCATAAAGATCGCGGCCCACAGCTTCGGCGTGGAAATCAAACTATAATCACTGCTGAAGTTAAGAATGGCACGGCCCAAGCCGTTGCGCACACCCGATGGCAGCTCACCGATGATGGCCCCAACGACGCTGGCCGTCGCGCTCACCTTAAGCGCGGTAAAAATGAACGGCATTGCCGCCGGGAAGCGCAGCTTCCACATGATTTGCCAGGGCGTTGCTGCATATGAGCGCATTAGGTCAAAAGCGGTGCGGTCTGGTGACTGTAACCCGCGCAGTGTGTTGATCGTCACGGGGAAAAACGTCAAATAAGCGCTGATGACCGCAACGGGTAAAATCGGGTGTGTGTCTCGCAGCCAGATCACGATCATTGGGGCAATTGCAATGATGGGGATCGTCTGCGAGGCGATGACATAGGGCAGCAGGCTCCGGCGCAGTAGCGCTACGTGCGCGAACACGCTCCCCAGTACAAAGCCCAAAGCCGCCCCAAATACAAAGCCGAGCACGGCCTCCGTCAACGTATACAGCGCTGCCCCCGCCAGGATTTGCACCAACAGCAGCGGCCCGTTACGGCGTGCCGGTTGCAGCAGTGCCTCCGCAATAGACTGTAGGGGCGGCAGGTTAAGATCATTGAGGATACGCATGTCCAATAGGGTGGCGTGCGGTGCAACATCAAGATAGTCGGTTTGTGCAAATGAGTTCGTCACTGTGCCGACCGCCGCGCCCTCAATTTGCGAGATGCTAGTGAGTGCTTCCGCATTGGTTGCCAGTACGGCGATGGCTATCCGACCCGGCAGTTCTGGCTTCACCTGGCGGCCCCACTGAACCCGATCCGCGAAGTCTGTCGTGTAGCGCAACTCAGGGTAAGCGGTATCGGCGGGGTTGTCGTCCTCGCCAGGCGGGTATTCTGCCATGAGGTCGCGCAGGTCGTTGCGATCTGCCAGAACGTAATCCAACTCGCCAGCGTCAACCGCATTGAGTGCAGCAGCAAGGTCAGGGTAGGCTGTGTAGGCGAGTGGTGCAGCGGGCGCTGTTACTGCGTAGTCCACGGTAGAAGCCAGGAACTTCGCGCCTTCCCACACCACCGTGAACATCAGCAGCACGACAATGAACCCCATGTAGCGCTCAACGTGCTCCCGCGAGGCGATCAGCAGCGCCCCACACACGACAATGCCGACCAGTGCGGCTGCAATGATCGGTGTACCATCCCCTGCCGGAATAAGGTAAACGAAGCTGTTGAGCATCAACAACGCGGCCAGCAGTAGCAACCGATGTCCTTTAAATCGGACGAAGACCCCGGTGGCACCTGCCAGCACCAGGATCGACGCTGCACCTGCATAGAGCGTCAGCCCGCGATGAAACTCTGCGGGCAGCAAACCTGCCGGGAGTACGTCAGTTCCCAAGGCTAAGCGGCGGCTTTGTGCATATCGCCCAAGCCAGGATTCGGGTGCTTCTTCCGTTGCCTGTTCGGTCATCCACACAGCCAGTTCGCCCAATGTGGAATCAAGGAATCGCTCACTATCCGCAGGCAGTGTGGCAAGGCTTGCAGCGATGAACCCGGTCACTAGCACAGTCGCCACAGCAAGCAACGCAATGCCGCCGTTGTGCAGGCGAAACCGGGCAGTAGCGGACTCCGTTGCAACAGATGCAGATAGGTTCGTGGAGGCTTCCGTCATGGGCGATTCGCAGAGGTTTCAGAACATTTAACTGTATCGTAGCTAATATCGGCTACGGCGTTCACATGAGGAATGCACAAACAATCGCAAGAATTTTAGGTCATTTTAGAGGCGTTTCGGCCCGGTGGATTGGTTATGTTAGAGGCTGCGACATCGCATTTTTTGTTCAGAACTCATGATTGCGGACTCAAACGACGACGGATAGGTGTACAAGCGGGGGATTGCTAAACTCGCGTTTGAGTCGAACTATTGAACTAAGGAGAGACCCCGATGGCACTGGATTTTGGCATCTGTTTTAAGGGTGACATTAGCCCCAAGCGCACAGTTGCGCTGTGTGTGCAGGCAGAGCAAGCCGGCTTCAAGTATGCATGGTTCTATGACTCACACATCTTGTGGCGCTCCCCGTATGTGACGATGGCCATGTGCATGGAAAACACAACCAACATGGTCTTCGGCCCATGTGTGACCAACCCCGGCGTCCGTGACTGGACAGTGGCGGGCAGCTTATTCGCCACACTGGCCGCGCAAAGCGGCGGACGCATCGAAATCGGCCTGGGGCGCGGTGATAGCTCGCTGCGCGTGATGGGCAAAAAACCGAATACAGTCGCCCGTATGGAAGAATTCGTCCACAAGGTCAAGGGCATCGTGCGCGGGGATGCCATTCAGTACGATGCTGCCCCTGCCGAGATCGAACTACCCTGGGCTGAAGGCTATGAACTGCCGGTGTGGGTGGCTGCTTACGGGCCGAAGGCGCTCGGTGCTGCGGGGCGCGCTGGCGACGGACTCATTATCCAACTGGGTGACCCGCAGCTTGCGAACTGGTTCCTATCCCAGGCGAAAGCCGCTGGTGAAGCCGCCGGACGCGATATGTCTGGCTACCGGGTGATGAGTGCTGCACCGGTATGGGTAGGTGACCACAAAAAGGGCATTGAGCAGACGTTCTGGTTCCCGGCGATGGTTGGCAACCACGTTGCAGACATTGTGGAGAAATACGGCAGCGACACGTCCGAAGTGCCGGACAGCCTGACGAACTACATCGAAGGGCGCAAAGGCTACGACTACAAGCAGCACGCCGATAAAGACGCTGAACACCTCGACTTCATCAAGGATGACATCGTAGAGAGCTTCGGTATTATTGGGACGCCAGAAGAACACATCGAAAAGCTCAAGCAGCTTGAGGCGGCGGGCGTCAATCACTTCAATATTTACCTGATGTGCGGCGAGGAAGAGCGCCAGGTTGCAGAATACGGCGAACACATCATCCCGCAGTTTGAACCGGCGAACTTGCACGCCAGTTCCACGTTAACCCCGGCCCCGATGCCCGCCTAAGTAACGACGAGAGGAAAATCAATCCAATGGGAACGCTATTCAAAGGTGGAACAGTCGTTACCGCCAGTGACATGACGCAATCCGACATCCTTGTGGAAGGTGAGGTCATCACGCTGTTCGGCAGGGACATCCCCGAAGCGGGCCACGACGTTGTGGACTGCACGGGCAAGTACATCATGCCGGGTGGCATTGACGTGCATACGCACCTTGACCTGCCCTTCGGTGGCACCTACTCCAACGACGACTTCGAGACAGGTCACGCAGCCGCAGCCTTTGGCGGCACCACCTGCCATATCGACTTTGTGATTCAGCCCATCGGCGGCAGCCTGGCCGACGGCATTGCAACCTGGCGGGAAAAAGCCAAAATCGCGCAGATTGACTATGGCTTTCACATGGCCATCACCGACCTGCGCGACGATGTAATGGACGAAATCCCGACGCTGCTTGAAGAGGGCATCACTAGCCTGAAGGTGTTCATGGCCTACAAGAACGTCTTCATGGTGGACGACGACACGCTGTTCCGCTGTATGCTTAAGGCCAAAGAAAATGGCATGATCGTCATGGTTCATGCAGAAAACGGCGACGTAGAGGCTTTGCTCACACCCCAACTGCTGGCCGAAGGCAAAACCGACCCAGTGTGGCACGCGTCATCTCGCCCGCCGGAAATCGAAGGCGAGGCGACCAACCGCGCCGTCACCATGAGTGGCATGACTGGATGCCCCCTGTACGTTGTCCACATGACGTGTGAGCCTGCCATTGACGCGCTGCGCCGGGGGCGTCAAGCGGGCTACCCGGTGATGGGGGAAACCTGTTCGCAGTATTTCTTCCTGACGGTAGACGATCATCTGGGTGCGCCTGGGTTCGAGGGCGCTAAGTACGTTTGCTCACCGCCCATCCGCACAACGCACGATCACGGTGTACTGTGGCGGGCCGTGCAAGATGGCACCCTCCAGCACATCAGTACAGATCACTGCGACTTCTGGTATGACGGCGGGCACGGCCCCTGGCAAGAGTGGATGGATACCCATCCCAACGGCGATTGGCCCGAATTTGAAGCGCAAGACCCATCCTATCGCCGCCCTGGTAAGGAACTCGGCAAGGGCAACTTTGCGAAAATTCCGAATGGTATGCCCGGCCTCGAAGACCGGATGATGGTCATTTGGAACAGTGGGGTGAACACGGGTAAGCTGTCCCCGACAAAGTTCGTAGAGCTAATGTGTACCAACCCGGCGAAAATCTTCGGTATGTACCCGAAGAAGGGTACGCTTGCCATCGGCAGTGATGCAGACATCCTCGTGTGGGACCCAGAAGCGGAACACACCATCAGCGCCGAAACACATCACATGCGCGTGGACTACAACGTGTACGAGGGGATGCAGGTGAAGGGTAAGCCCGCGCAGGTGTGGCAGCGCGGCGTCAAACTAGTAGATGGGGACGAATGGCTTGGCGCAAAGGGACAGGGCCAATTTGTGCGGCGCACGCCAAGCGCGCCCGTGCTGTAAGGGTTCGTTTTGGGGCATCTACGCAGATGCCCCGCATCACGTTGTTACTTGGCGTCGTAGTTCAGTACCGCGTGCAGCAGCACATTCGCCCCGGCTTCCAAGTCCTCTTGCTTGGCACTCTCTGCCTCGTTGTGGCTGATGCCATCCTTACAGGGCACAAAAATCATGCTCGACGGGTAGCGCTTAGCGATGTGACAAGCATCGTGCCCGGCCCCAGATGTAATGACCCGGTGGGAAGCGCCCACTGTTTCGGCGGCTTGCTTGACCGCAGCCACACAGCCCTCGTCAAAAACGGTCGGTGGGGTGTAGGAAATCTGCTCAAATGACATATCCAGGCCGATTTCTTCGGTCACGCTGTCGCACACTTCCCGCAGGGCGATGTCCATCGCCGCCAGTGTATCTGCATCGGGGTGGCGCATGTCTACCGTAAAGTCCACCGTTTCTGGAATGATGTTGCGCGACCCCGGCCCCACGTTAAACTGGCTGCCAACTGTGGCCCGTGCCAGCGGCGCGTGCTTCTGGGCGATTTCGTCTACTGCCTGAATGATCTTCGCGACGCCAAGCAGCGCGTTGCGCCGCCCAACCATCGGCGTAGAACCCGTGTGCGCGGCGTGGCCCGTAAACTTGATGTCATACCAACGAAAGCCCTGGACGTTATCTACCACACCCACCGATTTGCCCTCTGCTTCCAGGATTGGCCCTTGCTCAATGTGCGGCTCAAAAAAGGCGGCGAACTCAAATTCACCAACGGGTTCTGGCCCTTTGTAGCCAATCCGCTCAATTTCTTCGCCAAAAGTTGTCCCCGTGTCCGTCGCGACCCGTACCAGGGCAAAGTCCATCGCTAATTCCCCAGCGTACACGCCAGATGCCAACATCGCTGGCGCAAAGCGCGCACCTTCTTCGTTTGTCCAGTTGACCACCACCAACGGATGCTCGGTTTCGATATTGTTGTCGTTCAGCGTTCGGATGACTTCCAAACCGGATAGCACGCCAAAAACGCCGTCGAATTTGCCGCCATAGGGCTGCGTGTCCAAGTGGCTGCCCATGCCAATTGGCGGCAGATTGTTGTTTTTACCAGGGCGCACCGCAAACATATCCCCTAGCTCGTCTACCGTGACCGTACATCCAGCCGCCTCTGCCCACTGCTTGAACAGGTCACGGCCGATTTTGTCTTCGTCGCTCAGCGCGAGCCGATGACTGCCGCCGCCCGCCGTTTCACCAATCTCGCCCATCGCCATGATGCTGTCCCACAGCCGCTGCCCGTCTATACGCAGGTCGCTTGTCATTTTCACGCCTCATTTCGTCATGCAAAGTATCTACAAATACAAGGACGCACACGCAATCTAATACACCGGCCCGGTGCGCTTATCACAAGACCGTTTTGTGCATTGCGGCCTGCATGGTGAGCAAGAAGGTTATGCCTGACGCTGATCGTGGGGTGGGGTGTTGCGCAAGACAAGTCGGTTATCAAGTGCAGTCGCCAGCAGGCAAGGTTGCATGTGTGCTGCCCACTGCTAATGTGCCACAGTTCCCAGCCCCTTTCATGGGACTTCTTTCCAGATATTCGCAACACCAATTGTACAGAGTATACATGCCGCCACTTCGAACCCGTCCAACAGGGGACAGGTGGCCAAAATCATCGGCTACTCTCACACCTAGCCCGCACGCTTTGCACAATACCCACCCGCCGAAATCGAGTCGCTAACCCCGAAAGTTAGTCAACTGTTCCGTCACATCGCCAATGGCAAAGTTAGCCCGCCTGTAAATGCTGTACAGCTCATCATAGAGCTGAGCGTTGCGGTCATCTGGGTGGCGTATGGCAGCCATTTGCACATGCGCGTGCAAGTCACGCAATTGCATGGGCAACATCCCCATTTGCATCCCACACAGCATCACCGCACCATAGGCCGCGTCACGCTCCAGCGGAATAGCAAGTGGCCGCTGTAACACATCAGCCACAATTTGGCTCCACAACGGGCTGCGTGCGCCGTTACCAATGAGTAGAATTTCATCCGCATCCAGGCCAATTTGATTGGCTTCCTCAAATGCTTCGCGGATGTTCAGGGCGACACCTTCTAGCAAAGCGCGGGTGAAGTGCGCCAGGCCATGTGACAGATTGACGCCGACAAATGCGCCACTCAAGCGGGGGTTCCAGTAAGGTGCAAACTGCCCCATCAGATGCGGCAGAAATATCAGCCCCTCCGCCCCGGTGGGCACGGTAGCCGCCGCAGCATCCATTGACGGATAATCGTTAGGACTCATGCCCGCCCATAGTGACTCGTGCATCCACTTATAGGCGGATGCCGCATATTTTGTCGCTGTTCCGGGGTACCACAGATCTTCAAAAAATGGGTAGTTGAGGATATGCGGATGGCGAATAGCCCGATCTTGAATGAAGGCAATACGCCCCACGCTGGCCAGCTTTACGGTTCCCTTGCCTGCCGTATGCGCCCCTGCCGCCAGCATCTCAGCGGCGGTGTCCGTCGTGCCAATCAAGACGGGCGTCCCGGTTGCCAGGCCACTGTCCGCAGCGCCCCACTTGCTCACCACCCCTGCTATCTTTGTGGGTGTCGTAATAGCAGGCAGGTTGTCTTGGGTGAGCTGCACCTCACCCAAGAAGTCGTCAATCCACTCCCGCTCAACTGGGTCAAAAAAGAGTGTGCCGGTTGCCTCAATCCAGTCGGTAAGGCCAGGGCCATTGCTAAACGTCAGGCGGTTGCGGACGTAGTCCTTCGGGAAGGCGATGCTGGCAACCTGCGCCCATATGTCAGGTTCGTGTTCTTTTACCCACAACAACTGTGGCAACGTCCAAAGCGGCCCAATGGCGTTGGTGGAGCGGTGAAGCACAGCCTCTCCCCACCGTTCAAGGAGCGCTTCACACTGAGCCATGCTGCGCCGGTCATTGAAGTGTATAGCTGGCCGCAGGACGTGCGCCGTCTTATCTAGCAGCACCGGGTTATGCGTAATGCCAACGATGCAAACGCGCTGGATCGTGGCCGGGTCAATAGCACGCTGGCGCAAAACAGCCTGTGTACTATCGCAAAATGCCATGTACCAGTCTTGCGGGTCATACTCAGACCAGTCGGGGTGAGGGTGCGCCTGTGGATAGTGTACGGTCGCCCGTGCGACGACGCGTCCAGTTGAATCGGCCAGTAGCGTTTTGCAGCTACTCGAACCAATGTCGCTGCCTAGCACATAAAAGTCTGACATCTACCCCCCAATTCGTCTTAGCTAAACACGGTGGCAACCTCATCAGCGATAGCATCAGCAAAAGCCGCGTCGTTGATGTGTGCCTCTATCTCCTTATATGTTACCCCATCCCGCAGTCCATCTCGAAATACGGCCCACACGCGCTCGTTAACTGCCGCATCCCAAAACACGCCGCCTTCAACATCCATCACCGAACCGCCCCCCTTGGGCACAACCAACGATACCTTACCCGTTGCCCGATTCACCTTGTTCACAACGAACTCCGCAGCACGCACTTGTTCGTCAGGCGTTAACCGCACCAGCGTAAATTCAGGATTGTGGTAGTAGGTTGGTCGCCCGGCGTACTGCTCCGGTACCTCGTGCGCCGCCCCAAACACGACGAAATCCAGGCACCCCGGCACAATAATCTGTGGAACGCCCATCCTTGCGGCGGCATCCAGGCGCGCTTCGCCGCCGTTGTGCCAGCCACCCGCGATGTACCCTGCAATCTCGCTCAAGGTGTAATCCAACACGCCAGCAAAATAGCCCTGGTAGATCAAATCTTCCATTGCCGGGCCACCAACCCCATTCGCATGGAAAATAACGAAGTCGTGTCCGCTTGCCTCTATCTTCGGTTTGATCCGCATAAGCGGGCGTGTTGTATTGCCGAGCATCGTAGCGGCTATCGCCCCCCCACTTTCATGCACTTGTCCCTCATCCACGGTTGCGGCATAGGCTTGCGCCATCCCGGCAATAGACCCGGCAGCGCTGTGAAACACGGCTCGGCTCACCGGGTTGAGGCCAAGAATATCAACCACAGAGTGCATCACCATTACGTCTTTTGTACCCACAAACGGCCCAAAACGGCGGTGCCCCGACGCCAACGGTGAAACAATCAATTTGGGAAAGCCAACCGGCAGCGCCTTCATGGCCGCCGCTGCCAGCACTGCCCCCTCCGCGCCACCCAACGACGCCACGCCATGTATCCGACCGTTATTGAACAAGTCGAGCGTGAGTTTGCGCACCCCCTTAAGCATCACTTCGATGGCTTTCCCACGCACGCCTACGTTGCGTAGGGTGTCAATGTCGGTACCAGCAGCCTGCGCCACAACATCGCGGCTAAAATCCGCTACAATACCGTCTGCTTCTCCAAGGATACCCGAATCTAACACGAGCGTTTCACAGCCCAGCCTATGAACCTGATCGCGCAGGTAGGCTGTTTCTGGCCCCTTGGTGTCTAGAGTGCCAATCAATAAAACATTAGCCATAATAACTTTACTCAAATAATCAAACAGTCAGGGAGCGGCGTCGATTCCGCACACTCCCCTGAAAATGTATTTCGGGTTTAGTTATGCGCCACAAGCACGCAGGTGCTTGATAGTATTTTCTACATGACGGGTGTACTGTGCGTCGCTCATCAGGTCGCTGCCATGATCGCGAATGAACTTCAATTCCGCTTCGGTCGCTTCGGTTCCGGCGTCCTCGTCCTTCTCACCCAGGGGCGACCGATCAAACGGAACCACAAACTCACTCGTCAAGTACCCATCATAGCCAGATTCCTTGAGCGTGGAGATCAGTTCGGCCCAATCCCAACTGCCCTCACCGGGTGGGCGGCGGTTGTTATCTGCAACGTGGAAGTCGAATAGATGATCGGCAGTGTCTCGGATGGCCTGGAGCGGGTCGGCCTCTTCAATGTTGATGTGGAACGCGTCTAGCGTGACGCCCACGTTATCATAACCCGCATCTTCCATCAGTTTCAGCGCCTGGTCATGACGGTTCAGGAAATTCGTCTCAAAGCGGTTTAAGGGTTCCAAACCGATCTTGACGCCCTTTGGCTTGGCATGGTCTGCAATTTGCTGAACGCCTTCGACCGCCCACTTCCATTCAGTTTCGGCATCAGCCATCGGGATAATCTTGCCAACCTCACTCGGCACCAGCGTCAGCACAGTGCCACTGAGTTGTTCCAGCATGTCCACAATCTCTTTGCAGTACTGAATCGACATCTCACGGTAGTACGGGTCACCGTGAATCAGGTCACGGCCTGCCGTCATAATCGTCACCGACCCCATGCACGCAATGTTGTACTTCTTGAGGAGTTCATTGACTTCTTTGGTGTCATACTTGCGCGGCTCACCCATGATCTGAATGCCATCATAGCCCAAATCAGCCAGGCGCTTGATGGTCACTTCAATCGGTTCAGGGCGCATCCAGTTGTGCATACAAATCTTCATTTTTGATGTGGCTCCTTAAGTAACTTTTGTTAATTTTCTGCCAAATGGGCAGTTTGTTAAACAATTTCATTTTGCTCGTCGTCGCTATAAATAGGACGTGGGTTGACGCGCACCGTTATGACGGGTGCCCAAAAAACTTGTACTGCAAGCGATTGATGTGGTCACGCATAGCACGTTCTGCCCCCTCGCCATCTTTGGCTAGGATAAAGTCAACCACGGTCTGATGCTCCGATGTACCTTCGATCAAATACTGATCGCTCACCTTGGCACTTACACCCTCGTTGTACATATGATTGTGTGCCTGCAAAACCATCTGCCCTAAAAGGTGATTGGGGCAGTTATCGCAAAGAATTGCGTGCCACTGCCGGTCTGCCCGTGCCCACGTTGACCGGTCGCCAGTATGGGCAGCTTCGGTCATCTCGGTTGTAAACGCCTGTAACGCTTCTCGCTCAGCGTCACCAAGATGCGTAGCTGCCAATTTCACAACTTCCGGTTCCAACAGTTGCCGCACCTGAATCGCGTCGGAAACCTGATGCATGGAGCGAGCTGCGATAACTACCGCTCGTCCCGGAATGTTTTGCAGCAGCCCCTCAGTAATCAACTGCTTCAAGGCTTCGCGCACGGGTGTTCGGCTGATATTGAGGGCGCTAGACAGGCGATTTTCTGACAGCGGGTCACCCGCCTCAACCTCAACATTCTGGATAGCCTCTTTCAGGCGATCATAGGCCATGTCACGCAGCAAACGATCATCGTCTGGTGACACCGCTTGTTCAATGAGATACTGCTCGATACGGTCAATTGATGAGTTCATAGCAATAACAAATGTCGTGAACGCAAGCTTAAAATACTACCGGTATACTGTTGGTATCCCACCAAGATAGGTGTTTGCTGCGTGTGCTGTCAAGACATTTGCCACACTACAACCTAGCCACATGCAGAAGGCACAAAAGCCCTCTTCCACCTTGGGCTACCAGGCGCGGTCAATGAACTCACGATCGTGAACGTCTACCTCAACCTTCATCAACTCAAGGATGCCCTTCGCCACATGCTCTGATAGACGGCGGAACGCTTCTTCACCCTTTTCTTTCGTTGCACGCAGCGGATTGCCAATAACCCCGCTCTCAATGAACTCGTGATGATCCATCGGGAAGTTGAAGTAGTGATAGCCCTCAAACTCAACATCCGGCATCCCGTCATTCTTTGAGAACGACTTCGGCAAAAACTCTGGGATATGCGCTTTGGTGAACTCGGCGCGATCCATGCGTACGATGCTTTCGTCAAAGGCCAGGTCTTGCGAGGTTTCGAGTTCGCTGGCGTGCCAACCAGGGGTTTCTTCCGGCGGATTTTCCATCAAGCCACCCAAAACACCTGTATAGCGCTCCATGTACGGCTTCACAAAACCAATCAGCGCCCCGGTCTCATAGCGCAGCTTACGCAGCACCGGATCAACCACTTTGATATTCGACCCATGACCGTTCATAAAAATGATGCGGTTGAAACCGTGATGGATTAAACTACGGCCCACATCATACATCACCGACAAAAGCGTACTGCTGCGCACGGTAATGGTACCGCGCCCCTCATTGGGGCGGTGCATATGCTGCGGGGAATAGCCCATCCAGATAGGCGGCGTGTGCAGCACAGCAATCATCTCAGAAACGCGCCGTGACATTTCAACCGCCGTAATGGTATCGGTGTACAAAGGCAAGTGCGCCCCGTGCTGTTCCAAGCTGGCCACTGGCACAATAACAAGGTCTTTTTCGGCTAAATACGCCTTGATGTCCGTAACAGCCAAGTTGCCTAAATCCCAGGAAAGGAACTTCTCTCGGAATTCCTGGTCACCCTCCGTTAAGTGGGGCAACCCGTCGTACTTTAAAGAATTGCGGTTAGGAATCATAAACTTTACCCTTTCTAAAATAACAAGTGCATTGATCGGCTTTGGCTTACGACGCTAGATTATCGCTAAGGAGTTCGTACAACCCCTTCACTTCGATGCCATAGTCCGCGCTAAAGCGGTTCAGTTGGCCAGCGGTCGCCGGGTCTTGCGTCACGGTGACGTGCGCCCCTCGTTGTTTTGCATCCTCTAAGCGAGCGCGAGTTAGTTTCTCTGCCAAATCAGGCTGCGTGAACAATAGCCCCGTGCTGCCCACCGGATGGGCACGCTCACGCCGCCAGAAAAGCTCTCTCGCTTCGTCTGAGAGCAAGGCGCGCAGCAATGTACGGGGGGCATCAAAGCGCTGTGGCACCCGGACGGCATGGGTTGGGTCAACGTAAGCGTAGGCCACCTCCGTTTCCAGTTTATTAAGGCGCATAGTGCCGTCAGTAACGTGCTGCGCAAGCAGTGTCGTCAAATCAACGACTTCGACATCATCTGGCAGCACAACGCCCAGCCGCTCTGGATACAACTGCGTCAGCGTGTAGTAATCACCCGGCGTCAACACCATCAACTGACGCGCCCCCGACGCCTTCAGTTGCTCAAGCAATAACGCCGCCTGCTGCTTGGCTACCTCAACCAAACCCAGCGAACTCGCGAGGAAACCGTTGCTTTGATGGCCGATGGTCACAGCTTCAATTCCGGCAGCGCTTAGCAGCGTCTTGACCGCATCAACTACGGTATGGCCGAAGTGCAGCGCCTCATCGCTAACGAACACAGCTACGTCACCCTGTTGATCCTCAACCGCGCTCATCTGGGCATACGGGCTGCCCCATATGCGCATCTGTTCCTCTAGCTGATAGACAATGGCAGGGGCCAACTGCTGCTCCGTCAACTGAGCGCGTACAGCGGCAACCGCATCCTCGAACGGCACATGATTGACGCAGTGCATCCGGCTGTTGCCGCCATCAACTTCCGAAAAGATGACATCCACGCTTTCGCGGTTCCATTCTACCAAACCGCGCTTGACCGACTCTGCAACAAGGGCAACACCATGCGGGGTGAGCGTCTCGTTGTAACTGACAATCCCCACCGGGGCCACGTGACGGCACATCAGGCAATAGCGGCAGTATTCCAGGTTCTTCGAGGCATTCTCTAACATGGCGTCCCCCTACTTGTACCCAAAGCCGACTTTACCCGGATTCATGATGCCATTGGGGTCAACCGCCTCCTTGATGGATTCCATAAAATCCCAGGCAGAGCCGTGCTGCCGGCGCATATACCGTGACAGCTTCAACCCCACGCCGTGATGCTCGTTGACCATGCCGCCATTTTCCAACACCGCCTGCATCGCCGTGTTCCAAACGCGGTTGTGCAAGCGAATCGCCTCCTGTGCATCCTCTGGCGGGGACTGAATGATAAAGCGCGAGTAGACCATCACCCCCCAGTGGAACCAGTGCGAAAAGTGACCGATAAAATCTACATCCCAGTCGGCGTAAGTTTCTTCGACGGCTTGCTTTTCCGCATAATACACTCGCTCAATATTGCTGTAGGTTGTGACGGTTTCTGTCGTACCGTACATCCAGGGGAGTTTTAGGTTTTTGGGCGGGTAGTAGAAGTCGTAACGGTGTTCCCACCAGGATTCACCCGGCTCACGGCCAAGGTCTTTAAATGCAAACTGATTGCAGATGTCCAGTGCCTTTTGCTCTTGGAGTGCGGCAATATCCGGGTCACCATCAAAACCGATAACCATGTACGCGCCGTCCAAGTCATAGCCCAAAATACGCTTGACCCGTGTTTTCGTAGAACGCTCGTCATATAGGCGGATTACAAATGGGTCAAGCCGCCGCGTCATAATCTGCCGCCCCGCTTCAAGGGCATCGCTGAGGCTGTCGAACAGCAGGGCACGCAGCAAACGCGCTTCTGGCAAATAGTCCAGTTGCATCGTGGCTTCTGTGATAACGCCAAGCGTGCCTTCTGACCCCAAAAACAGCGGATAAAAGCTAGGGCCAGCCGCGTGCTGTGGAATATGTGGCGTGCGAATGATGTTGCCATCCGGCAGGACCACCTCCATGCTTAACACAAGGTCTTCTGCTTTGCCGTACTTATTGCTTATGGTGCCTGTACCACGAGGAGCCAGATAGCCACCCAGCGTGGCACAGTTGGCAGACGCAGGATAGTGCGGCATCATGAGGTCATGTTCATTGACGGCCATTTCGAGTTGTGCCCCGTTGATGCCAGCCTGGGCCGTGACCGTCAGCGATTTTGTGTCAATATCAATGATCTTGTTCAGGCGTTTGGTGTCTAGCAGAATGCCGCCATAAATGGGTAGCGCGCCGCCCTGCGAGCCAGACCCACCGCCCCAAGGGATAACCGGGATGCGATAGCTGTTCGCAATCTTGAGGATTTCCGAGACTTCTTCGGGTGTGCCAGGGTGGACGATGTAGTCGGGCGTTCGCAGCCGTTCACCCCGATCTAACCACATTTGCGGCAACCAGAACCAATCTGTTGAATAAACCAGCTTATCCATCTCTCGCGTAGAGATGTAGTCTATCCCAACGACTTCCTCCAGTTCACTCCGAACCATTTCTGGCTGCAAGCCTTGCACGGTAGGAGTCCTCCTTCAATAAACGACTTTGTTAAAATAATTACAGCACAGCCTATTTGTTATTGGGCAATCTACTAACGAGTTGGTCGCCAACAGGCTATATACAACCTGTATGCAGGCTGCATACAGGCTATTGATCGTCAGTATAAGGTACAGCACACCCACTGGCAAGCAAAAAGCACAGGCTGTACTTTTCCGCCAGCACACATACAACGTGTAGCGGCCTATACGCTTTTTCGCCCAACGTCAAATCTGCTATACTCATGCGCGTTAGCCTACTGTGACAGTCAACTTACCCCCTCGTACCCAGCCACCAAACTGCCGTGCGCTTGTGCTGGGGAACATGATTGTGAACACGTCAAGGATTGGTCAGAGGTTATGAAACGAGACGAACGTCACATTCGCATCCTCGATTTGTTGAAGGACAGGGAACGCCTTGAAGTGGATGTTTTGGCGGACGAGTTCAATGTTTCCGTAGAAACCATCCGCCGCGACCTGACGACCCTTTCGGAGCAAGGGATGCTACGCAAAGTGCATGGGGGCGCAGTTCGCTTTCAAACGGCCAGGGAGCAAACGTTTTCGCTGCGTAGCCAAGTTAATCGGGCAGCAAAAGAGGCCATCGGCCAGCACATGACACGGCTCATCGAGGACGGAGACAGCTTGTTCCTGAATGCAGGGACGACAACAGCTATCTTCGCGGAACAGGCCGTGCATCGGCGTCGGGAACTCACGGTGATTACCAATTGTGCTGCCATCGCGCATACCATGTGGGGCGAAGGCGATACAGATCACCGGGTGTATTTGTTGGGCGGCGCATACAACGGCATTGATACCGAAACGTCTGGTTCACAAGTCATTGACCAGTTGCAAACCTTTCAGGTGGATCACGCGATTGTGGCTATTGGTGCCATGGACACAGCCAACGGCCCGATGGAGTACCGTGTGGAAGCGGCAGAAATCATTCGCGTGATGTTCCGGCAAGCGCAGAACCGCGCTATCCTCGTGGATCATTCCAAACTGGGTAAAACTGCCCTCGTCAAAATTTGCGACTTTGACACGGTCGACCAGGTTGTTACCGACCGACTACCATCCGACAGCTTGCAAGAGGCCTTGAGCCGGAGTGGTGTACAGCTTCACGTCAGCGGCTTAATCGGTTAACCCAGCAGTAGCGACTCCGAGATGGGCTTGCCTTCCCATTCGTGGGGGTAGTCCACACCCAGCAAGGTCAACAGCGTAGGTGCGGTATCCAACAGGGTTACCGTGCTTTGCAGCCTTACACCGCGCTTTACGCCAGCCCCCATCAACAGCCAGGGGACGGTCATGTCTTCCGGGGAGTCTGTACCGTGGGTGCGCTCGTGCCCGCCATGATCGGCTTCTACCAAAATCGCATCGTCAGGCTGCATGGCATCTAGCAGTAAACCAAGCTGATTGTCTGCGATTTCCACCTGCCGCAAGTAGGCGTCACTCATCCACCCGTGCAGATGCCCAATTTCATCGGTGGCACCGATGTACACAAATACAAAATCGTATGTCCCTGCCCCTACGAGTGATGCCGCCGTCGCAACCACTGGCTCATCAGCCGATGCAAGGTTGTCAAAATCCAGCCGCTGGAAGTACGCATATTCCAGGCTCAGCGGGCGTGCTACATCCCGGAGCGGTTCCCAACTGTACAGCATGGCACAGCGCTTGCCCGCCCGGTGCAGTGCCTCAAACAAGCCCGGTACCGGACGCGCCATCGGGTGGTAATCGTTGCTGAGAATGCCGTGTCGCGCTGGCGGTACGCTGTGAAAAATCGACATATGGCAGGGCAGCGTCATCGTGGGCATTACGGAAGACGCTGCCATTGTGGAAGCGCCCTCCGCAATCATCCGGTCAAGGTGCGGGGTGCGGGTACGCTGGACCGCGTCCGGGCGGACACCGTCCAGCGTGACGAGAATCACGGTCATACAGCGACCTCTTCGGGCGTGTCCGTCCCCGCCGCCGGGATGTTGACCCCCTTGAGTGTCAATTCGTCGACAAAGTGGCACGACGCAAAGTGCCCTGGCGCAACCTCAAGCAGTTGCGGCACGTCTGTTCGGCAGCGCTCTTGTACGTAGGGGCACCGCGTGTGGAAGCGGCACCCAGACGGCGGCGCAGTTGGGCTGGGGATTTCGCCGCCGAGTTCAATTGACTCCATATCGTTGTCCAGGTCAATCTCTGGGATAGCAGACATCAACGCTTCGGTATAGGGATGCTTGGGCGCGAGGAATAACGCCTGTGTCGGCGCTAATTCAACAATCTGCCCCAGATACAACACCGCCACCCGGTCAGAAATGTGCGCGACCACGCTCAGATCATGCGCAATAAACAGGTACGCAACGCCGAATTCCTTTTGCAAGTCCGCCAGCAGGTTCAATATTTCTGCCTGAATAGACACGTCCAAAGCAGACACGGACTCGTCACAAACGATGAACTGTGGATTGGTCACCAATGCGCGGGCAATGCCAATACGCTGACGCTGACCACCGCTAAACGCATGGGGAAAGCGCCGCAGATGCTCAACGTTGAGCTTGCACCGCTGAGCGATGTTGTTCACGCGCTTGCGCAGTTCGCTGTCACTTAAGCGCTCTCCACTCGTAATCAGCGGTTCCGCGATGATGTCGTAAACTGTCATCCGTGGGTTCAAAGATGCGTAGGGGTCTTGAAAGATGAGCTGCATGTGTTGGCGCGCCTGGTCAATCTCCCTACGCAGCAAATCACGCCGGGTGTTTTGAAGTGCTAGTGGGCGCAGAAACGCGGGCAGCACACGGTCAACAACATCGCGGAAGGACTGCGGGATCAATTTGTCGATGGCAAGCGTGTAGGTCTGGTCGTCCACATGTAACGATACGTCTCCACCCGTCGGAGCGATTGCATTCAGGATAGAACGACCGATTGTGGTTTTACCGGAGCCGCTTTCGCCCACCAGTCCAAGCGTTTCACCACGCTTGAGTGCAAATGTCACGCCGTCCACAGCCCGCACATCGGGGCCACGGGAGCGCAACATATCGCGGTTGAATGTCGGGAAGTACACCCGTAAGTCATCCACCCGCAGCAGCACGTCTGGGCCAACGGCATATTCCACGCTGTCCAGGTCAAACGAGTAGATGTACTTCGCATTGCTGAACGCCAAAATCGGCAGGAATACAACGGGTAACACAATCAGGCCAACCGCAAACGCTGCACCTTTGCCAAAAGCGCGCGCCAAAAAGATGCTATGCGCAATTTGCAGCGCAATCGTAAGCAAAATGAACACACCGATGACGATTTGCACACCCAACGCGAGTTCGACCCCTGTTCCCAAAAGCAGGCCGCCTAACCCAGCCCCAATGGGCAGCAAAACCAACCAGCGCGGGAATTGCACCACATCCATCCACACCACAGAGCCGTAGATGGGCACTAGCATGTGCCAGCCCGTTTTGTTTGCTTTTTGGAAAATGCGCCAGCCACTCACCAACACAATGAAACTGACAAGCAGTGCCCCAAGCTCATTTGTACCGATCATGCGTCACCCCCTTCTGCAATGGGCTGATCTTCGTACAGGAAGCATGAGACGGTGTGCGTCTCACTGATGCGATAGGCTGGCGGCAAATCCACATTGCAGTGGCCCGCTATAGCCTGCGGGCAACGTGTATGAAAAGCACACCCCGGTGGGCGGCTCATCGGCCCCGGTATATCTCCCCCGACGGGTTGCAGCCGTGCGTGCAGATTTTCGATGCGCGGAATCGCGTTGAGCAGTGCCTGTGTGTATGGGTGCTTAGGCGTTTCGATGAGGTCACGCGTGGTGCCATGCTCAATAACCCGGCCCAAGTACATCACAGCAATCTCGTCGGCAACCTGTGATATGACGCCCAGGTCGTGCGAGATAAAGATGATGGCCATGTTGAATTCTTCTTGCAAGTCCGCCATCAAGCGCAAAATCTGTGCCTGAATCGTTACATCAAGCGCAGTCGTCGGCTCGTCAGCAATCAGCAGCGATGGATTGGTACTCAACGCTGTGGCAATCATGGCCCGCTGACGCATCCCGCCGGATAGCTCAAACGGGTACTGATCGAAGCGCTGCGACGGGTTACTGATGCCCACCCGTGCCAGCATATCCACGCCGATTTCGCGTGCTTGCTTGCGACTCACCTTTTTGTGCGCCCGGATTGCTTCTGTAATCTGGTTGCCGATGGTATACACGGGCGAAAACGATGCCATCGGTTCCTGGAAAATCATCGCAATTTCATCGCCGCGAATCGACCGAATTTCTCGGCCCGTTGATTTCAGCTTGGTGATGTCCACCGTGGTGCCGTCCGCCTTGTGCAAAATCATCTGCGATTCAGGGTCAATCACTGCGTTGGGGGGCAGCAACTGCATCAGCGCTTTCGTACTCACGCTTTTGCCGCTGCCGCTTTCCCCCACAATACCAAGCGTCTGTCCACGCTGCACAGTGAAGTCCACACCCGCCACAGCCTGCACCAATCCTTCATCCGTTTTGAACGCGACGCGCAGGTTATTCACCTGCAAAACCGTCTCGCCAAGCTGCTTTTTCGTCTTTTCTGGGACAATTTCAACCATTAGCGCCCACCTTCTGTATAGGGGTCTGCCGCATCACGCACACCGTCGCCCAACAGAGTAAATGCCAGTACTGCCAAAATCACAAACCCCGCCGGGATAAACAGCCAGGGAGCCTGCTCAATGGCGCGAATGTTCTGTGCATCCTGGAGCAAAATACCCCAGCTAATTGCAGGCGGGCGCAGGCCCAACCCAATAAAGCTAAGCGCCGTTTCTGACAGAATCATGTATGGGAATGAAATCACCAGGTCTACGATGATGTAACTGGTAAAAGCGGGCAACAGGTGCCGCCCGATGATGCGCGGTGGGTTCGCACCGCCCAAGCGCGCTGCCACAACGTAGTCTTCATCGCGCAGGGTGAGCAACTGCGACCGGATGCGGCGCGCCAGCGTGGGCCACCCCACCAAGCCGAGGACAAGCGTCATGGCAAAATACACTTCCTGGCTAGACCAATCGACCGGGAACGTTGCCGCAAGGCCCATG